>JBLMXX010000062.1:0-27968 GCA_050257995.1 Acidobacteriota bacterium
CCGACGATCCCCCAATCGATCACATCAGGGCGTGTATGACATTCGTCATCCATAAGGTCTACCAGGGTGCGAGAGTTTAATCAAAATTCACAACTGTGATCCTGGGGAGCATTGTAGGGTAAACCTTGCCCCTGTCAACTCCTGTTGCGTTCTTCCTCGCACCCCGCGCCCGGGTAAAACTCGCCGACCCCCATTGACGTGCAGTATGGGTCGGGGTATGCTTGTTTTGCCCAATCATAGTCTGCTCAAGCCGTTACAAGAGAAGGATTGGGATTGTCGAATGGGAGGAAAGACGTGATGAACGCCACGCCTTTGCTTGGATGGAGAAAACTGGTAGAGGGTTATCCCTGGTTTCGCGGAGACGGGAACTATTCCCTTCCAGCATACTCTGAATTCATGCCGCCGCCGCGTTTGGGACAGACTCCGTATGGGACATTGGACTTGCCGCTCTTCTCCGAGGACGATCCCTTCGGTTGGCACATCTCGGAGATCGAAGAAGAGTATGAGCTCAAACCTGGACTGGAGAACATTGCCGCGCAAATCTTGGCGCAGTTAGTCGAACTGGGACGCGGCAAGCCGGCGCATCATATTTATGGGCATCGCCGTCGCAACCTGGAGAACAATCCGTATTGGCCCCCCGACCTCGCTGCAAAGGCAGGACAACTGGAGCACGAGCGGTTTGTCATCTTTCTACCCCTCGCGCTCTCCAGAACACAGGACGACATGGGGCGCGTGAGCTGGACCTTTTTCGGCGGCAGCGAGCAGGGACCCGAACGCGCGTTTTGGAAATCTTTCTATTCCGCGCCTGGGCAACCATTGCCGAGGCAGGAATCACTCGGGTTCGTGACCCGCCTCTTGCAGACCGTCTACGCCGAAAAGGTGGGCGATCCGTCCGGACTGGCTCAGGTTGGATTTCGTATCCTACCCTCTGAGACAAATCTGCGCGTGCCGAACTGGAACGACGAACCACTTCCATCCTGGACGCTTCCATTCGTCGTTCATGATCAGTCCTCTTTCGAGGACGTGCGTTATCTATTGACCTTTATGCCCTTTGATCATTTGCCCGCCCCGGTGAAAGAGAAATATCTTGGCGGGAAACTGCAATTGTTGCCATTCCCGGGTAGTCTGGTTTTCTGGGGCATGCCGGTTTATCTGCGTCTGCAGGAGCGCTCGCCATTTGCGTTGCAGTCGGCGTTGCAGAGACTGGTTGCCCGGCACGGGGGCCCGGACGGGATCCGCATCCCGCAATCGGGCTGGCTGCGCGAACCGCATCGCGATCACACCGAGACCGAGATTCAGGCGGAGTTACTCCTCAATACCTATCGCCGCACAAATCGCTGGAACCGTGTGCACCGCTATGAGGACGCGGTGGCGCAGAGCGCCAAGGTAGACAAGGTGGCGCAGGTGCTTTTCAGCACGTCCTCGGACGCTCTGGATTTGTATGATAAACCGATGGCGCGCAACTGCCAGATCTGGAGCGAGGAAGAAGAATTGCTGCTCGATGGTCCCAACGCTGCGCGAAAGGAAATCGAGCATGCCGCGCAGGTGCTGCTAGAGGGCGGTATCTTCCGTTACCGGTTTCAATTTCCCGCCATGCGAGTTGGCTTGCACGAGGTATACTGGCACCGGCCGCTCGTCGCATTTTTGTCGCATCCGAAAGGAGAGATCAAAGTAGTAGACGAAGCACCGCTGGGATATTTCACGGCGTACCGGACCGATGCCCCCGATTTGGCGCAACCGGTCGAATTATACCCGCGATTGCTAAAACGCGACATGTATCTCGCCGCGCTGAAACAGTTCCAATCCGGACATGATCATTATGCGCATCAAACGGCACTGAACGTCATCGCGTTGGGCGATGCCTGGCAGCAACTGGGCGGTCAAGGGCTGCCAAAATCCTTCGCGGGCCACCTGCTTCGGATTGCCAAAGACGAGTCACTGGACGATTGGTTAAACTCGCTGCCCGAACGAGCGACGAATCGATCGGAAGGCCAGAGCGTTCGGCAAGCCTTGCAACGATTTTTCCGTGAAGATTCGCCCTTGCCGGATGCAATCACTTTTGAGGCTACGGCGACGCGTGCATATGAAGAAGCATACTGGAAAGACATCCTGCTCTTGTCCCATGGGCGATACATCAATAAGGACAATGCGGATGTGGTACAAGACGCTACCACTGAAAAGTTGGTCGCGCACAAGCACCGCGATCTCGAACAACTGGGCGATTATCTGATCGCCCGTCATCGCGATGCGATCGCCGCGGCAGGAATGCAGGCCCAGGCAATTGTTGGCGATCTGCCCTTTCGTTGGCAAACCGACTTTGATTTTCCGCTATTTGGGGGATGGAAGGCCAACCAGCAAGGGCACGCGAAAGAGCGCAATATCCTCGTCGTCATTCCCGGCAAGAACCGTGGCGAAGCGGTCGTGCTGGGGGACCATTACGATACGGCATTCATGGAAGACATTTACGAGAAATCGCGCGGCGGGTCGGGGGCGCGGCTGGCGGCGCCCGGTGCAGATGATAACCATTCGGCGACGGCAACGGTACTCCAAGCGGCACCTCTTTTTCTGGAGCTGGCGCGGATGGGGAAACTGGAACGCGATATCTGGCTCTTGCATCTCACCGGCGAAGAGTTTCCGTCCGATTGCCTGGGCGCGCGGCATTTTTGCCAGGCGCTTGTCGAACAGACGCTCAAGCTGCGATTGGGCGAGGATCAATTCGTGGACCTTTCGTCGACCCGTGTAGTGGGTGTCTTTGTAATGGACATGATCGCCCATAATCGAGATAATGCCCAGGATATTTTCCAAATTTCGCCTGGTCGGAGTCGCGAGTCACTCGTGCTCGCGCGACAGGCGCACGTGGCGAACATGATTTGGAATGCAAACACTCGCGAGTGGAATCATCGCGAAGAGCGACGCGGGCGAGGGCGCGGCAAGCGCAGCGCGGACGGAGCCACGATCCCGGAGATTGCCCTTTATCTGCCGATCGAGGGCGAGGTAAGGACGGTAGACGATCCACAGAGTTCACTTTACAATACAGACTGCCAGATTTTTTCGGATATCGGTGCGCCAGTCGTCCTGTTTATGGAAAATTATGACATTAACCGGACGGGCTATCATGATACGAAAGACACGATGGAAAATATCGATCTCGACTATGGCGCCGCATTGTCCGCCATCGCGATAGAGACTGTCGCTCGCGTCGCAACGGGGCAGCCTTTGGATCGGCCTTAACCGATTAATGCAACCAAGGAATACTTTATGATTTTGGTCCGTCGGCTCAAAATTAGCGGCTCGGCCATGGCAGGGCTCGCAGCCCGGTGGGCTCTGGCACTTTTCATCGCTGGTTGCGGGACTGTGGCAGCGCCATCGGTAACGCCTGTGCAGGCGCCAGTTTCATCTCAAACCAGTGTTCCAGGATCAGCTCCGACCGCTCTTCCATCGCCATCACAAAGCGCGGCTACTCTGCCGCGCGTGAATTCAGACGATTGGACGTCTTACCACAGGGATAATCTTCGCTCCGGTTATTTGCCCAATCTGCCGGACCCGCAACGCCTTACCATAGCGTGGAACACTTTGCTCGACGGCGCGGTGTATGCCGAACCCTTGGTGGTCGACGGACACGTCCTGATCGCCACGGAGGGGAACTCGGTTTACTCACTGGACGCGCGCACGGGGCAGATCGAATGGCAGATGAGAGTGGGAGACCCAGTGCCGCGTTCCGCGCTGCCCTGCGGCAACATCAATCCGTTGGGAATCACCGGTACCCCTGTATATGATCCTGCCAGTGGATTGGTCTTTGCCGTCGCAGAGGTGACCGGTCCGGCGCACATTTTGGTCGGCATCGATGCTCGCACGGGGCAGGTGAAAATGCGTCGCTCAGCGGACCCGGATGGGATGGAGCCCCGGGCACATCAACAGCGTGCAGCGCTCGCACTGTCGGAAGGGACGGTTTATATCGCTTACGGGGGATTATTCGGCGACTGCGGAAACTACCACGGTTGGGTCGTCGCAGCGCGGATCGATGGGAGTGGGGCATTGATTTCCTTTCAAGTCCCTACAGACCGCGAAGGTGGGATTTGGGCGCCGCCTGGACCTGTTGTGGATGCGTCCGGTCGCCTCTATGTATCGGTAGGGAATGGATCCGAAACCGTTGGCAATTGGGACCACAGCGATTCGGTCTTACGGCTCTCTGCTGGTCTGAAATTGGACGACGGGTTTGCCCCGGAGCAATGGAGAAAGGATAACGCTGCGGATGCAGACCTTGGCTCACTCGGCCCGGTCTTGCTTCCCAATGGTCTATTATTTAGCGCCGGCAAATCGGGAACGGGTTACCTGTTGCGTTCGGATGCTCTTGGCGGCGTCGGGGGCCAGGTTCTCGCCAAAGCCGTTTGCCGTGCATTCGGCGGCGCGGCGGTCGCCGGCTCGACCGTTTTCGTGCCCTGTAATGAAGGATTGCAGCAGGTCCAAGTTGAGAGCGGGGCGACCTTTGCGATCGGCTGGCAGGCGAAGCAAGCGCCCGGATCGCCTGTCATTGGCGGTCATACAGTGTACACCCTTGATCGCAGTGGCACCCTCTATGCGCTTGACGCCAACACGGGTCAGGCGCGCGCCCGGGTTACCATCGGTGCAGTATCACGTTTCGCTACTCCTACTCTATTCCAGGACCGCATCTTTATCGGAACAATGACGGGCATCGCGGCAGTAACCGGGTCTTGATTGGTCAAGCGTCTCCCAGTACCGCGCGGATCCGCCGCACACCTTGCCCCACCGCTTCCTGCTTTATGATCTTGAACCGCGACAACTCGCCCGTCCGGCTTATGTGCGGGCCGCCGCACACTTCTTTTGAAAACGAGCCGATGGAGTACACCCTGACCTGATCTCCGTACTTGTCCCCAAAGAATGCGAGTGCGCCCGATCGAGTTGCCTCGTCCAAGGGCATCACCTCGACGGAAATGGGTAGGTCCTTTTCGATCTGCCGGTTCACGATCTCTTCGACCATCTGGATCTGTTCCGGTGTCAGTTTCTCCGGATAAGAGAAATCAAAGCGCAGCCGTTCCGCTGTTATATTAGAGCCCATCTGTTGGACCGTCGGACCGAGCACCTGTCGCAGGGCCTGATGAAGCAAGTGCGTCGCCGTGTGCAGGCGCGTGGTCGCCTCGGCATGGTCCGCGAGCCCCCCTTTGAATTTGGTTTCCATCCCGCGACGTGAGACCTGTTTGTGTTCTTGGTACAGTCGGTCAAAGCCCGCTGCGTCTACGGATATACCCTGCTCGCGAGCCAATTCGACCGTCAGCGGTAGGGGAAAACCATAGGTCTCGAAGAGGTTAAATGCCTCTGCCGCCGAAATCACCTCTTGATGATTGTCTCGCGTCCGCTCCGCCACCTTTTGATACTCGCGCATTCCCCGCTCGAGCGTTCGTTTGAATTTGGCTTCTTCGCGTTCCAGCTCGCTCGCGATCCGGGCGCGGCTTTTTACCAGTTCAGGATAGACGAGACCGTAAGTATCGATTACGATGGTCGAGAGGTCGGTACAAAGATCACGCGTGATCCCAAGATCGCGCCCGTAGCGCACCGCTCGCCGGATGAGACGTCGCACAACATAGCCGGCTTCGACATTTGAGGGATTGGCCCCGTCGGCAATCGCAAACGTTGCCGCGCGCACATGGTCGGCAATGACTCGAAACGCCTTTGGATTCTCCTCATAGCGCCGGCCCGAGAGCGATGCGACTCGCTCGATCAGTGGAGAGAGCGTATCCATCTTGAAAACGTCGTCATACCCGTTCAACACCGCGACCGTCCGGTCCACTCCCATCCCGGTATCGACGTTGCGTTGTTTTAATTTCACATAGCGCGCGTCGGCGGTCTTTTCATATTCCATGAAGACATTGTTCCATATCTCAAACCACTTGCCGCACGGACAACCGGGCGCGCAGCCCGGATGACCTGGTTTGCCGGTATCGTAGAATATCTCAGAATCAGGTCCACATGGTCCAGTAGTGCCTGCGGGTCCCCACCAGTTGTCCGTTTTGGGCAAAAAATGAATGCGGTCGTCGGGAATGCCCAGGCGGCGCCAGATGCTGGCAGATTCTTCGTCGCGCGGTGCGTCCGCATCACCGGCGAACACGGTCACCGCCAGGCGCGCGGGGTCGATGCCCAGTACCTGTACCAGGAACTCGAAACTCCAGGCAAGTGATTCCTGCTTAAAGTAATCACCAAGGGACCAGTTACCCAGCATCTCGAAAAATGTCAGATGCGATGCATCGCCAACTGCGTCGATGTCGTCAGTGCGGAGGCATTTTTGAACGTCGACCAGGCGTCGCCCCAGCGGATGCGGCTCGCCTAGCAAAAAAGGAACAAGCGGGTGCATACCTGCCGTCGTAAACAAGACGGTGGGATCATTCTCCGGCAGTAGCGGCGCCGAGCGAACGCGCTTGTGCCCGCGTTCTTCAAAGAACACTTGGTAACGCTCCCTCAGTTCGTTCGCGCTTATCACTCTTGTCCTCCCCTAAAAAAAACGTCCTCTGCAAGAACAGAGGACGACTGTAACGTGGTACCACCTCAATTTGCGTTATCTTTTCAGATAACGCCTTTGTGCCACCATCGGTGGCACGCTCGCTAACGGGAGTTCCCGGTGAGGTTTACTCGCCGCATCGAGAGATCGTTTGTCGGTGCAGTTTTCTTCTCACATCTCAAGGGCGGCGAACGTCGCCGGAGTGCACCGGGCTTGCACCGGCATCCTATCAGCGAGGATGCGCCCGGCTCTCTGCGCAGTCGTGCGACGCTTGTTCCCTATCACAGATTCTCCGAACAAGATTATACCAGCATTTGATTTTCCTGGCAACCGCCGGAGTTTGACCCCAACTCGATTTGGCTTATACTCTGATTTCAAGGAGAATCGAACGATTGATAATTGCGAAGAGTAACCGGAATGCATAACCCTGCGGCGCCTCCAGAGGGAAAGACAGTCCACTGGGTCGCAGTGGGAAGCTTTGTGTTCGCCATATCCATCTTCTGCCTGGTCCTCGGGCTCTTGGCAAGCGAGGCGTTCAATGCAAAGTCTGTTTCGAACGGTCCTGTCGCTTTGCCACTCGCATCCTCCACGCCCTCTGAAGAGAGCCCGACGCGAGCCTCCTCTCCCCTCGTACTTGTTCCATTCCCAACTACGACGCGGATTGTGACCGTAACGCCGCCTCGTCCGCGAACCTCGACTCCAAGGCCGAGAGCTGCCGCAACGGCAACTCCTTTCAAATACAAGGTCAAGAGTGGCGACACTCTGGGTTCTATTGCGCAGAAATATGGGGTGACGGTCAGTGCCCTGACAAAGGCAAATGGACTAAAAAGCGATTCGGTCCATGTGGGGGATGTATTGATTATTCCGCCTGCTCCTCGCTAGATCTAGAATCCGGTGTAACTTACCGGTCTAAATCATTGGATGGTTCCTACAAATGAATCTCTGGAAAAGTAATAAATGCACAGATTGGGATGCGGCTCTCGAACAGTATGACGCCGTAATTCAGGCCCAAGGGGTCCGCGGCTTGATAGAAGTTGATCTGTGGTACCGCACGGAATTGCCCGCGCTCATTGCGGCGCGAACTCCGGCTTATGTTACGCGCGCCGAATTGGCACAGGTGACGACCTGGAAAATGAAGCGGGGGGTTTGGCGTGAGCGCAATCGCCTCCTCGTGATTGGGAATTCGCCCTCCACGATCCAAAAAACCTCAGTGCGGGCATTTTTGGCGATTCCCGACCTGCGCCAGCCGATAACCATTCTCAGCGACCTGGCGGGTGTCGGACCTGCAACTGCTTCGGCAGTCCTTGCGAGTCACTCTCCAGCGCTATATCCTTTCTTTGACGAACTAGTGGCCCAACAAATCCCTCATTTGGGGACGGTTGCATTCACCGCTGCCTACTATCAGCGGTATGCAAAAGCGCTGAGGGAGCGGGCGGCGAAGCTAAACATCCGGTGTGAGCACCGGAACTGGAGTGCCCATAACGTGAGCCAGGCACTCTGGGCAGCCTCCGGCGGCAAAGCGGCCCAAATGGACTAAAGCGAACACCCTGGGTGATGGAGGCATGAAGGGGGAAGAAAGAATGGCCATTTGTATCGCCTAACCATTGACCGCGCGAGCAATGGCTTGTTCCAGGCTCATCGTTCGGCCCCTCGCGCGTGCGGCTTGAAACGCTTCCTGATTCAATTGGATTCGATCCGCGACCCAACCCCTCTCTTTGTCAAGGTAACTATCCGATTCGACCGGTGCGCCCTTCCAATTGACGGGGGCACGGATTGGTGCCTCTAGCAACACTTCGGCGGCTCCGATCAACTCTACTGCACTTTCATAGTTGGATTGCATCGCCAAAGCTCCGGCAACCCCGACCAGTATCCCGGCAATGCTCCGCCGGTCATTCTTCTCTGACACCAGCGCGAGACTCTCAATGAAGGATTTGTGCGCCTGATCAGATCGTCCCCGGTATAGTGCCACAAACCCTAGTCTTTTCAGTAGTTGTGCCATCTCAGATTTATCGTCCATCTCCCGAGTAAGAGCCAATGCCTCTTCGAGGAACGTTGTGGCATCGTCGTACTGTTGACGGTCGCATGCAATCAAGCCCAGCCGGTCCAGTCCCTGAACCATCTTTTCCTTGTCGCCCATTGCCCGAAAAACGTCCAGACTCGCCAATAGTGATGTTTGTGCGCTTGAAGGATGGCCTTGGAGCATTTGGACGGTTCCCAGTTCTAAAAGCGCGTTCGCCGTCTCCCACGAATCTCCCGCTGCTCGCCATGCCTCCCATCCCTCGCGATAATACTTGGCGGCTGGAGCATATTCAGCGCGGATTTTTGCCAGCGCGCCAAGTCCACAGAGAGCTAACGCTGTCGAGCGCCGTTCATTCAGGTCGCGTGCCCCGGCAAGACCCGTTTCCAACCAGTCTTGTGCCGTTGAATAATCGGCTTGCAGCGTCGCGAGGTATCCCGCGCCGATGAGGGCTTGCACTCGAGCCGGCGCGTCGGATGCCTGGTGAGGCAGTGCAATGATTCTCGCCAAACGGTCGTATCCTTCCCTCCAATATCCGCGCCCATACCAAAAGCGCCAGAGCGCGCCTCCAAAGCGCAAAGCCGTGTCGACTTCTTGCGGGCGGCCAATGGTCCAGGCCAGAGCGGACAGCAGATTGGCGTATTCGATTTCGAGTTTCTTGGACCATTGGCTGTGCCCATCAAGACGCAGATCCGGTTCTGCCAGAGTGGCAAGGAGAAGATATGAATCGCGGTGATTCCGCCTGGCAATTTCTTCCTCGCCCGCCGAGTGCAATTGGACCGAAGCGTACTCTCGAACAGGTTCGAGCAAGCGATATCGTGTTTCGTTCTCTTCGGACGGGCAGGTGTCGACGAGTGATTTTCCGGTCCATTCATGCAGCATGGTATTCGCTTCGCCGTTGCCGGTCCGCAATACATTTGCTACGGCGTCGGGCGTGAATCCGCCTGCGAATACAGACAGTCTGATGAACAGGACGCGCTCGTGTGGGTTAAGCAGACTGTAATTCCAGTCTAATACTGCCTTCAACGTTTCATCAGAAGATCGCTCTTCGCCTGGCACAACCGACAGCCGCTCTTCAAGGTGCTCGACCCACGTCTCTAAAGGGTATTCTTTCGCGATGGCGGCTGCCAGTTCGATGGCGAACGGAATGCCGCCCAATCGGTCGCACGCGCGGGCGAGCAAAGGCTCCGTAGCGCGTACGTCAAGCACAGCGTTTGCCATGCCGAGACGGTCTTGCAAGAGTTGCACTGAATCGGGAAGCCATAACGGGGGCACCACAAAACGCGCTTCGCCGACGATGTTGAGAGGCAGACAGCTTGTTGCCAGGATGCTGATTTCCGGGCATGTATGTAGAATCATTCCAACAAGCTGGGCGCACGCGCCGGTGAGCCCTTCGCATTGGTCGAGGAGGAGCAAGAGGTTTTTCTCGTGTAGGAATTCCGCGAGAGACACCATCAAGGTGCGGTGAGGCTCTTCGTGCACGCCCAGAATTGAGGCGACGGCGTACGGTACCAAGGCGGGATCCGTCCACGGCGCAATTTCTACCAGCCACACCCCATCCGAAAACTGCGCGCTCAAGTCCGCGCCCACTGCCAGTGCGAGGCGCGTCTTGCCGGTGCCGTTAGCGCCCAGCAACGTTGCCAATCGGCTGGATTCGAGCAGGTGCTTGACCTGTGCGATTTCGGATTCCCGTCCGACAAAACGGGTCGGAAGTGTCGGTAAATTGCCATGCGCGCCTGTCGACCTGAGCGCAGTCGCGACTTGAGCTAACGCCAGCCGCACTTGTTGCGCGGACTCGAAGCGTTCCCTTGGGTCTTTGACCAGGAGGCGGAGAATGATGGATTCCAGCGCGGGCGGCATGTCAAGCCGCGAATGGCTGGGCGGGACAACCGCTTCGGTCATGTGCTGTGTAAGGATGCTCTGTTCGTCAAAATTGGAGAATGGAACTCGACCGGTCACGAGTTCGTACAGCAGGACGCCGAGCGCATACAAGTCGGCTGCCACATCGGCAGGTTGTCCGGCGATAACCTCTGGTGCCATATAATAGACCGTGCCTGGCATTGTGAGGATCGAGATGCCGCGCGGGCGTGCCAGCCCAAAGTCTGCCAGTTTTGCGACATACCGGTAACCGCGTTTCTCGACGATAACATTCTGCGGCTTGAGGTCGCCGTGTACCAGTCCTTGGGTGTGGATATAGTCGAGCGCATCGCTTATTTGCCCGCCGAGATCGACGATGTGAGAAGAAGTGAGCCCGCGCATTTCGCTCAGACTCTTGCCCTGGATAAATTCCATGGCGATAAAGGGTGATGAATAGGACACGCCGGTCTCCACCATTCCGGTCTCGTAGAGCGCGACGATGTTGGGATGGTGCAGGTGGGTGGTTATGCGCGCTTCCTGCAAAAACATTTCGCGCGCTCCGGCGTCTTTCGAGCTGAGGTTGATGACTTTGAGCGCCACTTTACGATCGTTGGGGATATCGTGAGCGCGATACACAACCCCAATACCGCCCCTGCCCAGTTCAGCGTCCAGGCGATAGCGTTGTGCGACGACGGCGCCAATCCCTAACTTGTTCTTCGGTGAATGTGAGGTTGGTTCGGGCGAGTTGGGCGTCCCTCCCCACTCTTTCGATGGATTGCGCAGGGCTTGCACCAGATTGGCGAGAAACTTGGGAGGCATGGCAGATCTGATTATATTCTGGATGCGCATTACTGCAAAATGCTTGATTCTGTAGTACAATATTCCCGGAAGCAGATATGCGTATCCTCCTCGTGTCGGACATTCACTCGAACCTTGCCGCGCTGGATGCCGTGATAAAAGATGCCGGACATTTCGACGGGATCTGGTGTCTCGGAGATATCGTCGGCTATGGGCCCCAACCGAACGAATGCATAGAGCGCCTACGGACTTTTGACCTGGTCTGCCTCGCAGGGAATCACGATCTGGCCGTGGTCGACAAGCAGAGCCTGGACGATTTCAGCCCGGACGCGCGTGAGGCGGCTTTTTGGACACGCGATCGCCTGGCCGCTGTTCATTGCCGGTGGCTGGAAACATTGCCCGGAATAGCCGTCGTTGCGAAGTACGATATGACATTGGTGCATGCAAGTCCCCGCGATCCAGTCTGGGAATATATCTCATCATCAACCATCGCGGAACGCTGCTTCCAGTCTATCAGCACATCGGTGTGCTTGTACGGTCACACGCACGTACCGGCTATTTTTCGCAAGCCGACTTATGAAGTAGGTATTGTTACCGAGCGACTATCGGTCAATACGCCAGTCTCGCTCACGCTAGACCGGCTGCTCGTCAACCCTGGAAGTGTGGGGCAGCCGCGCGATGAAGATGTGCGGGCTGCCTACGCCATTGTCGATCTGGACGCGATGACTTTGACCTATCATCGCGTCCAGTATGACATCAGCGCTACGCAGAGGTTGATGCAACAAGCGCGCTTGCCCGACCGTCTGAGACGCCGCTTGCGATTTGGAGAGTAACCGACTAGAACGTTCACCATGTATCCGGCGCGCGTCAGCTTGCTCGATCGAATTCATGGAACGCGGGGAGGAGAAACATGTACAGGAAGATCCTGGTGCCTCTGGACGGGTCCAAGACTGCCGAGACCGTCTTGCCTCATGCCAAATCGTTGGCTTACTCGGAGGGAGCTGAACTAGTCCTATTGAACGTCGCCGCGAATCCCGCATTGGACTTTGCCTTTTCCGATCCGGGACTTGCCCAGCGCGCCGAGCAGGATCAGGAAGCACAAAGCGAAAAGTACATGAAAGAGGTCGAAAAGCAGTTAAAATCAGAAGGGCTCAGGGCGTCAATTCTCTTGCGGATGGGGACTCCCGCCGACGTGATTATCGGCGTGGCAGAGGAAATGCAAGTCGATTTGATTGCAATGTCTACGCATGGGCGGACCGGTCCAGCGCGCTGGTTGCTCGGCAGCGTGGCGGACCGAGTCGTCCGCGGTTCTCTAGTGCCGGTGCTGTTGATCCGGGCTAGGTAGAGATACAGCGATACCGGATGCTGCGCTGGTTGATGGAGCATAAGGTGGACTGCCCGTCAATTGGGGAGATTCTTAGTCTCAACTCGATGAGGTATTGAGTGGCAGGCTGTGTCTTGAAACCAAGTTGCACTTGGAACGCAAAGGCGCTATCATAGGGCAACCCTGCTGACCTGAGGAATGGGCCTACATGAGATGCAAGAACTGCGGCGTGGAGAACTCCGGTGAAAGCAATTTTTGCGGCAAGTGTGGCAAGGCTTTCGATGTGCGCTTGGAAAAGCGCCACTCTGTGACATCGGAGCGACTCAGGGAGAAATTAAAGTATAGCAACTCTGGTCTGGAACTCGAGATTCGCTATCAGGGATGTGGCATTTCCCTCCGTGGGTCAAAAGGTCGCGGTAGGGGTGTCTTTTCCGACAGGCATTTCTCCGCGGGCGAAATCATCGAGAAATGCCCGGTCCTGCTTATACCTAGCAACCAGCTAGACCATATCTACGAGACGGTCTTGGGAGATTATGTGTATCCCTGGAGTGAGATGGATGAGGCGGCGATACTGCCGATGGGATTGGGCTCTTTCTATAACCATTCCTATGTTCCCAATGCCGATTGGATTCAGGATATGGGAGAAATGATCCAATGTTTTGTCGCTCTGCGAGATATCGAGACGGGTGAAGAAATCACGGTAAACTATAACGGTCCACCGGATGACCCTTCCCCAATGTGGTTTCAGATGACAGATTGATGAATTATCTCGGGCGGGAGACCTTTTCCGCCCATTTTCTACTCTCCGGGCGCGCTGTGCAAATTGCGGAGAATTATGCTCCAGAAGTGAGTCCCGGACGGCAGGCGTTTAGGACCGCGGTAATGGAATCCAAACCTGGGCGCGCTGCCACGACCCTCACAATTGCGATGTCCAACCCCTGCGCTAAAGATTTGAATGCGGCGGCGGCACCGGAAGCTGGCCCGAAATAACCGACCTTTGATAAAAGCTCGCGCGGAAAGAGGTCGATCAACTCCAATTCGGATGCTCCGTGATCGCGCCTTGCTTCAAGTTCCGTCAGCGCCTCATCAAATCCCATTCGCGCAAAATGTGCGCGATATCCCAATTCCTTCGACTGTCCGGAGCGAGCAATCGCATAACCCATAACGGCTCTTGTGAACGCTCGACGCGCCACATCTTCGTCATCGTCCACGCAAATGCGGATGTACTCGATGACCCGTACTTGTGAAGGAGCGCGGCTTGCTTGTTGTGCGCCTTCCGCGACCCGCGCGCGACTCCACGCAACTTGCTCCGGTGTACACCAATTCAAAGCCACTCCGTCGGCGAGTTCACCCGCAAGCTTTAGCATTTTCGGTCCCAGTGCCGCCAGGTAGATTGGCACCAGCGGCGGGCGAAACCCCAGTTGTACTCCGTGCAGATGGACTATCGCGCCATCGTACTCGACTCTATGACCCGACAGCAGTTGGTGCAGGGCAAGCAAATAGTCGCGCATGAGTGGGATCGGCTTGTAGGCGGGTAGACCGATATTGCGTTGGGCGTCTTTGTAGAATGCGCTTCCCGCACCGATGCCAAGTACAAACCGATTGTTTGTGAGGTCGCCCACAGTCGCGGCGGTGGCGGCGAGGACTGGCACGGACCACATAGCGGCGGGCACGACGGAGATGCCTGTTCTGATTCCATCCGGAACCAGGTCCGTGGTCTGGGTGGACCACTGCGCGCAAATATGGAACGCATCACGGGCCAACCCCGCTGGAGTCCATGCACTCGCATAGCCAAGTTGGGCCGCCAGGCGAACAACATCCCGCTGTTCGGGGAAAGTCAGACCCAGTCCTTGATCTAAGCCGATACCAATTTCAATCATTCCGGACCTCCTTGAGAATTCCGTGTGGCAATGAGGAGATTGTATCCAGAGGTGAATCTTTCGACAAGGGGAGGGGCTGTCGACGCGACGAAAAAGGCGCGATAATGGCGCCGATTGCAGCAACTCTCAAAACAAGCGGCACGGGGGAGATATGAAGAGCTCATCAAGTGTACAGGTGTTAGTGTTCGATGCGTACGGCACTCTATTTGATGTTCACTCCGTGATTGCATTGTGTGACCAGTTATTCCCTGGGAAGGGGACGATTTTGAGCCAGCTATGGCGCGCGAAGCAATTGGAGTATACCTGGCTGCGTAGTCTTATGGACAGGTACGAGGATTTCTGGCAGGTGACCGAGTCTGCTCTTGCCTTTGCCTGCCAATCTCTTGGTTTGGACTGTAAGGGGGAAACCCGTACTCGATTGATGGACGCCTATCTGCATCTGGACCCATTTCCCGATGCTCGCGTTGCGTTGTCCGGTCTTTCGCAGTATCCGCTTGCGATACTGTCGAACGGCTCTCCGCGGATGCTTCAAGCCGCTGTCAGCAATGCTGAATTTCAAGGGATATTTGCCAAGATCATCAGCGTGGATGAGGCCGGAATTTACAAGCCGAGTCCGCTGGTGTATCAACTTGCACCGGAGAAATTGGGTGTGGAAAGGGCCTCTGTCGGATTCGTATCTTCCAATTCGTGGGATGTGATCGGAGCCAAAACATTTGGCTTTTGGACTTGCTGGGTGAATCGTTCCAATTCCCCAGCCGACGCTCTTGGCGCCACGCCCAATATCACCGTGAACCGTCTGACAGATCTGGTCAGCGCGCTCGAGCGTTGAGGCAATGAAACTATAGCAGCATCAGGACCAGTTCATTGGAACTGAGCTCGCGATATAATGCATCCAGTTGTTCGCGGCTGGTAGCCACAAAGGTCGCGGTAACCGCAAGGTATTTGCCTCCGGCGCTGGAACGAGTTGTGAAATCAGTCAATTCACTGACGTGGCGGCGGATGATGTCTGTCACAATAGTTTCAAATTCGTCGGTGACTTTGCCAATCGCCTTTATTGGGAATGTGCGTGGAAATTCGAGCGGACTTGGATTCACTTTCTATCTCTCCGGATCATGATCGGGATTCTCGCGGTAGGACTCTATCATTATACTCGATTCCGTGCATTACGGTATTTCGACTTCCACCTGGATGTCCGATGCTCCCTCGGCTGTCTTCCTATACACAAAGTCTAGTCCGCTGTTTCGTAGCCATAGCAGCATCCGCGTATTCTCCGCATGAACTAAACCTACGAAAGTACTGATGTCGTTCATGCGAGCCAGGGCAGCCAAATTCTGAAGCAGGATGGTTCCGAGTCCCAATCCCTGATACTGGTCCTGGACAACAACGGCAGCTTCTGCCATCCTCGCGTCGGGTGAGGGCAGTTGTGCATAACTGGCGAGGGCGATGACTTGGTCCTGCCCGCCCGTTTCAATTGTTGCCACGACGGCCATTCGCGTTTTATAGTCCACACATGCTAAATACTCTGCCTTTTCCCGTGCCAATTCCTTCCAGGAGGTTAGGAAACGGAAAAAGGCGCTTTGAGAGGATAGCTGAGTAAAGAACGCTTGCAACCGTGGCGCGTCGTCCGGGCGAATGGCGCGCAAGTTCACGGTAATGCCGTTCCGCAACTCTACCGTAGCGAGACTTGCAACTTGACTCGGTGTTCTCATTTCTAGCCCCGAGTGCTAGTTCCGTTTCCCGATGACAAACCCGAGTGGGTCTACTTCTCTTCGTAGAATCTCGAGTTCGTTATCGGTTGGCTCTAACGTCACATCAATCTGATCCGGGTATAAAAGCTCGAATCCGGTGTTGGAAACCACGTCCTCTTTCGCGACCCCCGGATGAAGGCTCTCTACCCGCATGCGTCTCGTAGTTGGATCGAAATCCATCACCGCGAGCGTTGTAATGACCTTATGGGGACCAGTGCCGGGTGGCAACCCAGCCCTCTCACGCGCACCGGGACCTGTGAGATAGCCCGGTGTGGTCAAAAAGTCGAGTTTCTTAACAAACCGGCGCTTGTCGTGTGGGGTGATGACAAGGGTCCTCCAGCAAAGCGAAGCAAGATCGTTGGCTCCGCCGCTTCCGGGAAGGCGCGCCTTGGGGTGCTCGTAATCGCTGCCGATCACCGATGTATTGATGTTCCCGAACATGTCAATCTGCGCGCAGCCGAGAAACGTATAGTCCAACGTGCCGCGCTGGCACGCCTCCATGATAATGTCCATGCTGGTATGCAGGATGGCGCCAAATTGGGTGCAAGAGTCGGCTACTGAAATAGGCAGGCGCGGCAGCTGTGGTGCAACGCTTCCTGCCTCAAACATAACAATGAGATTGGGCGCGTGTGTCTTTTGTGCGAGCATAGCTGCCGCCAATGGCATGCCGGTGCCGATGACGGCGGACCTGCCGTCTTCAAGTTGATGGGACGCCGTACAGACCATAAATTCCATCTTGTTATACCGTTCCATCTTATCATCCTCCCATCCAGGCGCGCCGAAGGGGCTCCAATTCGTGCAGTTCAGCCATCCGCCTGACGCCCCCTTTCAGGTTGATATATTCCTCAAAGTTCTTTGTGCCGAAAATATACCGGTCCAGGAATTTTTCGAGCGTTGCCGGGTCTTTTTCAGCTTCCATCCACTCGGCCAGGTGCGCTTCGTCCGAATAATACTCGTAAGGCATGTTACCCGGATAGGAGCCGAAGCGTACGTGGCAAACGGCATCGACTAGCCAGTATGGCAAAAGAGTCTTGATCGGCTCTTTCCGAATCTCGTCGGTATCTACCAGGTATTCGGCAGTAATGATGACGCGCTTGGAAGCACGCGCCAGATCATAGTCTGCCACTGTGATGCCGTCGATCTGGCAATTGCCATATTGGTCCGCTCGGTGGACGTGGATAATGCCGACGTCGGGATAGAGCGCGGGGACCGCGAGCAGTCTCATTCCTGTAAATGGGCAGTTGATTTCCTTCGCAGCGCTGTGCTTTTCGACATCAGTACCGAGGACACTTCGGCAGGGTAGGAAGGGTACACCCATGCCCGCGGCTTTGTAACGCCACGCCAACGTAGCATTCGACCACTCGGTCACGCGCACCTCTCCGCTCTCCATCACGCGGCGCGCGTTCGGCGACAGCCCGCGCATTTCCAGTCCGACGATGTACGCAATGTCACAGCGATCAAAGCAGTGTCCGGCCGCGAGAATTTGGAAATCGTGCGTTGCCGTGTGACCGGCTAGACCCAGATGATGGATGCGCTGGCGCACGATTTCATGGAGAATTGCGGTCGAGATGCGTACTCCGCCAAAGCCCCCGGAGCCAACATAATCGCCGTCGTGGATAAAGGTCCGGACGGCTTCCGACACGCTCATAAGTTTGTTGGTCTTGAGGCGGGACTTGCTCGCAAAGAAGGCACGCGCACCGTCAACATCCGGGGGAGTGAATAGCTCTCCTTCGGGATTGATCATTTCAACCTGGTCAAGCATTGGGCATTCTCCTCTGCGCAGAGTCTGAAATAAAAACGCCTCGACGAGTCATCTCGTCCAGGCGTCACATCGCCATTTCCCGGTCTGCAGCGGGAGGCGAAACCCGAATTCATATTCAGTATACAACCTTGCCCAAAAAAGTCAAACGGAAAATGTTATTATCGAAGGCATAATTTGTCCTTGTGCTTTGGCTGTGCTAAAATAGCGACATCGCTCAGCTTGATTGGAATCATGACCGGATAAAAGGAGTGACGATGAGCACCGACATTGTTTTGCTGGAAGGCGTACGCACCGGATTTGGCGCATTCGGCGGCAGTCTCAAGGATTGGAGCGCAACTGATCTTGGTGTGGTGGCGGCGAAGGGCGCATTGGGACGTTCCGGGGTTGATCCGGCGTGGATTGACCACTCTGTCTTTGGGAATGTGGTCCAGACCAGCCCGGACGCCATTTACCTCGCGCGTCACATTGGCTTGAAAGCGGGGGTGCCGAAAGATAGACCGGCTCTGACTCTGAATCGCCTCTGCGGCTCGGGACAAGAAGCCATTGTCACCGGCGCGCGCATGATCCTCGCGGGTGAAGCCGATTTCGTCCTTGCCGGCGGCACCGAGTCCATGAGCCAGGCGCCGCACGTGGTTCGGGGCGCGCGGTGGGGAATTGGCTTCGGCGCAAGTGCTCCTTTTGAGGACATGCTGTGGACCGCGTTACTCGATTCCTACACTGGGATGCCGATGGCGATTACGGCGGAGAATCTCGCCGAACAATACCACGTCACGCGTGAAGAGCAAGACGGGTTCAGCCTTCTGGGTCAGCAGCGCGCCAAGGATGCCTGGGACAAGGGGCGAATGCTGGAGGAAATCACGCCGGTGCTCTTAAAGGACCGCAAGGGAAATGTGACCCCGTTCGCCAAGGACGAGCACATGCGCCCCGAAACGACGCTCGAAACCCTGGCAAAGTTACCGGCGCGCTTTAAAAAAGACGGGACAGTTACGGCCGGCAACGCCTCCGGTATCGTGGATGGAGCCGCGGCACTCGTGGTCACGACGATGGATCAGGCAAAACAGCGCGGGCTCAAGCCTCTCGGCCGGTTGGTGGCGTGGGGGACCGCCGGGGTAGACCCGACCATCATGGGCATCGGACCCGCTCCGGCCATCCGCATCGCTCTGAAAAAGGCAGGTCTGACGCTGCGCGATATGGATTTGATTGAGGTGAACGAGGCGTTTGCGGCACAAGTGCTGGCCGTAGCGAGGGAACTGGAAATCGATATGGAACGTTTTAACGTCAATGGCGGCGCGATCGCCATTGGGCATCCGCTCGGAGCCACGGGCGCGCGCCTCACCTTGACTGTGTTGTACGAGCTGCGGCGCCGTGGCAAGCGTTATGGTGTGGCTTCCATGTGCATCGGAGGCGGGCAAGGCATTGCAGCGGTGGTGGAGAGCCTGGCCTAGCTCCAGCGTTGGATGAACCGGAAAATGTAGAGGGCATACCGGAATTGCAGGTATGTCCTCTTTTTCTTCCGAATTCCCGCTATCGCGGGATAACGGGCAAAATCAATGCAGATGGGTACCGGGCGCTGTGATAGATTGTCTGGTCGGCGGCAATCATTCGCGTGCTGGTTCCAAGGTCCTCACCTGTATTTAAGTTGCGGTCGTATTTCGGAAACGCGCTCGACGAAATCTCTAGACCGACGCGGTGCCCTTTGAAGAAAACCTGGGCTGTGTTCCAGAGGTCGATCGAATATTTGTAGATCTTGCCCGGCTCGATCAATTTAGGTTTGTCCATCCCTTCGCGGAAACGGGCGCGCACCATGCTGTCGCACAACCGCTGCACTAATCCGTTTGGATGTACGTCTACCAGCTTCGCCATGAAATCAGTGTCCACGGCGGAAGAGGAAGCATAGAATTCGACACGGACCGTTCCGGTAACCTCCGTATCTTGCCCGAGCGGCTCGGTCTTGTATACCAGGACATCGTCGCGCCGTTCCACAGCGGAATAATCATCCGGTCCCCCGATCTGGTAGGAAGTTGGCTCGGTAATGAAGGGCACCGGCCGCGCGGGATCGTACCGGTACTGATCCGGCTTTTCGTCCCCGGGTACCACGGTCGAAAGCCTTCCATCGCCGAGACGGCTGTTGGCATTCCCATCACTGTGCAGGTAGAATAATGTCCGTTGTGCGCGTGCCGGCGGCCATTCCGCCTCGTCACGCCATTTATTCTCTCCCATCACAAAGATTCGAACAGACGATTCCCCATCGCTTTCTTTTCCTTTAAGCCACCGGTCAAACCATTTTCTCTCTGCTTCGCGCAGGTCGATGATGGCGCCGGGCCCGAAATCCACCTCGCCGAGCTTGGACGCGGCATTGATTGCATGCCCCCAGGGTCCCATTAAAAGTCTTTGGTTGCTGCGTGCAAACTCGGTGGCACCTCGCATCGTCATCCCGACGAAATTCATCGGCGTGCCAACCTGCTCGTCATCATACCATCCCGAAATATGCATCACCGGCACATTGATTTTCTCGAACTGGTTCTGGTAGCATATGGCCTGCCAGTACTCATCCATTCGGGTATGCTTTAGGTCCTCGCGCCAACGGGGAACGATTCGACCCGCCGCCTCGTCCATCGTCATGAGCGGCAGGTGCTCGTAGATGGGCATCCAATCGATTACTTCGGCGTTCTGCGAAACCCGTCCGCTCGTCATGTGGAACCAGCAGATGTGCATCGGACCGTCGGTCCCGGTGGGCCATTCCACAAATGGATCAGAGGGTGTCACGAGCGCAATCATCGCGGTGAGATGCGGAGGTTGTTCCAGTGCGGCGAGCCATTGGATGCGACCCGCGTATGAACCGCCGAGCGTACCGACTTTGCCCGTGCTCCAACTCTGAGCGGCGCACCACTCGATGGCATCGTAACCATCGCGCCCATCGTTCCGATACGGCACAAATTCGCCGTCCGAATCTCCGCGTCCACGTACATCCATCCACACCACGATGTAACCGTGCTCGACAAACTTTTTGAAATCGTCGAGCGTTTTCTTCTGGGCCAGCGCCTTGTTGTACGGCGTGCGTCCAAGGATGACGGGGAATCGCTCGCCACTCTTGGATTCGACCGGCCGGTAGACGTCTGCGGAGAGTTCAACTCCATCGCGCATCGGCACGCGAACGTTATAATCCGCCCAGACCGCGTGTTTTATCTCATCCATTATTTCGCCTCCATTATCCGAATTCTGCATTCCGAGTAACTCGATCTGCCAGTATGGTATCAACGTTGTACTGGTCTCCGTTGAGTCGCTCGACGCGACAGCCCGCGCTCTGCAATTGAGCATCCACATTTGATGTGACCGATCGTGCATCACCCATAATGGTCACCATCTGAGCGTTCGCCGCGGCGGTGGGGTCAAAGCCAACCGTCGGACCGAATCGGGATATATATTTGCGAGCGCTTATCAACATAGAACGAGTGGCATGCGCTGCCGGAGGGCCACAGAGGAGATAGTGGCCGATGATTTTCGATGAGGGGAGCGACACGAACTGGCGCACAAAGCCCGGGATGGACCGGAGGGTCGTGATCGTTTGCTGGCGCGTGCCGGTGGTCCAACTGTACCAGGCGTCCGCCTCGGGTCCATAGAATATCCATGGACAGAATGCAAAAAGATAGTCAGGCAGTGGGTCCCCGTTCGGCAGTTTGCCTGTCAGGAAGGATCTGAAGAGCGCAAGATGATATTGAGCATGCAGGTTATCGTCGATCTTTGGATAGCGCGCGTCCTCGACATTCCCATATTGCCAGCCGCCTTCTCCGGCGACAAAGGGTGGGACAAATCCAACCTCATTCTCAAAGACCGATGCGAATTCGAGGAATGCCAGCACTGTAATATCGTCGTCCATAACTGTTGTGCCTGGATGGTCCTGCTGGTTGCGCGCGTCGTAAGGATAATCCGGCGGATGATTGGCTCCGTAGGGATGTGGGCAGAACCACATCCGGTCAAGCACCGCGCTGACGCCTCCGGTCTCTAGCGTCCGAAGGACGGCGCGCAACTCGTTGGGATCGAGCACCTGCAGCCCGGGATAGCCGCCCGCGGTCGCAACGACTGTCGCATGTTGTATCCATCGCTGGACGAAAAGGTTGAAATCAGGGGTCCCGGTTTTCCATTCGCGCGAGTCACCCGGTTCATTAAAAATCTGAATATATGGCGGGATATTGAGGGATTTCAGAATGTTGACGAACCGGGCGAAATCGAGGACGCTCTGGTCGATTTTGCAGATCCACCGTGAAATGGGCAGGATACCTGCGCTCCAGATGGCGGCCGCCGCCAATTGGAGCTGCAATTCGTCCTGATGCGGGACAAGGCACCATTTTAGTCTTAAGTCCACCATCTTCGGCACATAGGAATCCAACGAGACCTGGCGCAGGTCCTGCCCAAAGTGAATTCCTAATCCGTTGTCATTCGCGGGACGAGCGTAATCCTGCAGGCGCATACACCCTCCGATTTACAGGTCTCAATCTACCGGACGCCGATATTGATATGATCTCCAGCGGGCTGGCCCGCGTCGTCAAAGACCGGGAGGCGCTCACCCGTCCGAGCATCATACAAGCCGATTTCAATCTGCAGGTTATTGGGGTCAGAGTCAGTCGAAAACGCAATGTCGTACTCGTCTATCAGGTATTCACCTTTCACCCAGCTCGTCGTCGGATATGCCCCGTTACCTGGGATCTGGTCCTGCTGTCCAACAATTTGACCATTTGGGTCGACGACGTGTGCAAAAATGGTATACGATGTGGCAGTGCTCGCACTGGCCTTCCAGTAGAGCGCAATATGAATACTGCGCCGCTCTACCGTAATGTCGTAACCCAACAGATTCGCGACCTCGCCGAAACGAGCGCTCTGCGCGTGTGACGGGGTTGGTGCACCGAAATAATGCGGGCGTCCCTTCACTTGAATATTTCCGATTATGGCGCCTGGACCGGTGGATTGGTTTTGGAGATTCAGAAGCGTGACGAGAATGTTATAGCTTCCATCCGGTGTATCGGCGCGCGGGGTGAATGTCTGTGGATCGCGCACGAGTTCGTTTGAGGACCAATGCGAGGAGGGATAGATGCCGTATGCGGGTGGCGCTTGCGTCGTTGCCCAGATCTTGCCGCGATCATCTTGGAGTTGCACTCCGATGCCGTAATCCGTGGCGAGTTTGCTCCCGGTGCGCCAATACAGTGTGACGCCTGCCAGCTCACCGGGACGGATGGGTTTGTCACTTGCCTCGTAACCGAGCAGTTGCACATCATTATTCATGTCCACTGGGTGGCTGTGGGGTACCGCCGCCAGGTTCGGCAGGGTAGGTGAGTGGACGACAATGTTGGCCAGCGGGACATCGCGGCGATTTGGATCGGCAACCGGACGCAACGGGCTGTCATCGGACGAGCGATAAATCGCAAGATTAACCGTGTACTCGCCGGGAGGCGTTCCGGTGGGTATTGCGAGACCGATGCGTTGGACATCGCGCTCTAGACCCCGGTCGTCTTGCGCCCACACGTTGCCCTTGACATCCGCAAGGCGCAGGCTGACTTTTAGAGATGGGGGCGGACTGTCGCCAGGATCGAACCAGATACGCACGGTTCCATCCCCGGCCACAAGCGGATCGGTCGCGATACCCCATCGGGCGAAGCCTAGACCGTCGAAGGAAAGTGGGCGACCGTTGGGCGGCGGGTCTTCCGCTCGCTCAAACAGTTCGAGCCGCGTCGTACCAAACCAGGCGTCCTGGATTGAATAATCGCGGGGTCGTAAATATCCGTCGAGCGAATCTTCGAGCAGGCGACCCAGCGTTTGCAGCGCAGGCAGCCAGACCCGCGAGGGGGACCCAGGTGCAGAGCGTTGTACAAGTAGGTTATCGACTTCCGATCGCATCTGCGAAGGATTGTTGATCCAGCGATCACTTGGCGCTTCAATGACCCTCAGTGGGGCGCCAGCATAGTAGGATTCCAGGTATCCGATCTGCCATGGATAGATGGCAAGCAAAATATCCCCAGGTTGGGAGAGTGACTGTAGGTTGGAGATCAAAGGGCGGTAATCGTCGTTCGGATAGCGCGGTACTGTATAGAAATCGTAAAGGGATGTGGCGCTAATCACGGTCACCGTGAAAAGTGCGAGCGCACCGAAAATTGCACGCCTCTTCCAGAGCAGATCGATCCCGAACGCGGCAAGTACATACAGGGCGGGAGCGGCGAGCAGGAGTAATCGTTCATTATGGATGGGATGAAAGGGATAGACCAGATTGACGAGAAACCCGAGTGCCAGAGGTATGAGCAGATAGAGAGAGAGTAGGAGCATGTGGGGGGCAGGCTGACTGGCTGGCGTCCCAGCAGGCGAGTTAGCGGGCAATGTAGCGTGCACAGCAGCACGCAATGAGACGAGGCCGATAAACGCGAGGGCGACGAGGAGGATACTTGCAGGTAATAGCCATGACCAGTCTGTAACGTGCCCGATGGAGAACGCGACCAGGTGCTGGATCGCATAGGTGAAAGGATCGAGAGGCGAGTATGCCTCGTGGGTAACTTTCGCCGTTACATAAGTGTAAAGTTTTGGACCTGCGTAGACTACCCACGGCAGATAAAGTGCGCCGATAGAGACCCATGCCGCCAGCCAGTGGAGCAAGGACCGGGAGGTGCCGCACGTGTGGCGCGGAATCAGGATGAGGATGGCGATGACCTGTGCCGCCAGGATGAAAGCGGCATAGTATTGGGTATAGAGCGCGGCGGCGCTAACGACGATGTAGGCTAGTGCGAAGAGGGTGGTCTGAAACGTGCCAGGCGTCAGTGTCAGAAGACGGACGAACAAGTACATGGAGCCCAGGCAAAGGAGGGTGACCAGACCATACATCCGTACTTCTTGCGAGTAATAGATATGTAGAGGCGACAGCGCGAGGAGGACCGTTGCGGTAATTGCCACCCGTCTACTGCCGGATAGTTTATGCGTCAGAGCGTACACCAGTGGAATGGCGGCAACCCCAATAACCACTGAGAGCAGGCGTACTGTGACATCGCTCTTGCCAAAGAGGACCATCCAGGCTTGGAGTACTGCATAGTACAACGGCGGATGGATGTCGACGGCAGTTCGTGCGAGCATAGTGGCAAAATCACGCGTGGCAAAAAAGAGACTATAGCCCTCATCCCACCAGAGCGGCTGCAGGTTCAAACGGACAACCCGCAGGGCGGCTCCGATTAGCACGATGACAATGAGCAAAATCCAATTTCCGAAAGAAAAAGAGCCGAGCACAGGACTCGGCTTTGCCTTGGTGAAAGTCATTCCTCGCTACCGTGGGTTGTACTGGAAATAGTAATTGCCGGGTCGTGGGAAATCCGCTCGAAAGTCTGCCGAGAGCGCTGAATGGTCAGTCTTGGACTTGATGATTCTAACAATCAAAGGAAGCTGACTGCGGAATTCCGTCACATCGATTTCGCCATTGGAACGATACCGGCTTGGGACTTGGCAGTTACCGTCCAGTGTCTCTGTAAAGTCATCCTGGAGAGAGGGCTCGGAGGCTTTAAGAAATTGTCCATTTGCGGAGAATACACCGATGACATAGCCGCCCAGCCAGGCATTTGAAGAGGCGGGATTGAATCGAGCCGTGAGTTTCCAATATGGTGCGGAATCCGGTTGCGGGCAAAAGAATGAATTTGCCATTACGATCGGAAAAGAGGGGCCTGCAGGCGGCGGAGGAGCAGCGGGCTTGGCGGTTGGCGGACGCGCGACAACGGTCGCGGCGGGGCGCTTGGTCGGAGTAGCGGTAGCCGCCGGCGTATCAGTGGGCCCGGGCGTTGACGTATCAGCGGGAGTCGGTGTAAAAGACGGACGTGGCGTAAAGGTCGGACGCGGTGTTCTGGACGGCGTAGATGTTGGATTCCCCAGGGCAACCAGGTTTCCGGCATCGCATGCCAGCAAGGCAAGCACGACCAGGGCAAAGCCCAGAAGAAGAACCACGCGATTCTTACTCACACTGTACTCCTTGGCAGAGATCAATTGCATTATATGATGGACCCTGAATCTACGCAAATTTCGGGGACGGAAGGGATTGCGCTGTGGGCAATTCTGTGCTAAGATTGCACTGTGCCGCAAGAAAGAGGTGATGTAAGTGGCGACCATACCTCCCGATCTGCAAACCAAAATACAGCACGATCCTCAGACACAAGTAGATCTTATCGTGCGCTTGGCGGACGATCCCGGCAAACATGTCCGCGATCTCCAGTCGCTCGGCTGGACTGTCCGGCGCACATTTTCGCTCACTCCTTCCGTAGTCATCCAGGGTCCGGCATCCGCTTCACTGGCCCTCGCACGGCAGCCGTGGGTACTTGCCATTGAAGAAGACAAGTCCGTCCATACCATGTAAATTCATTGATGCCTTCATTTGCTAGCCATTATCACGGTCGACCAGTTCGCCAATCCAGCATGCGTGGAGGATACCAATGCCTGATCCATCGAAGATTCACCCCAAATTGGCAGATCGCGTCAAGACGCACTTGCTTGCCGCAACGGGGTTGCCCCCACCGATCGCAATTATCGTCAAGTATCGCGCCGGTGCTGTGGGTGTAGCGGATACAGTGGAAGGTGTGACTTCCACCCAGCACGTCTTTCGCCTCATACCGGCAGCCGCGCACACCGCGACCCCGGCCGCCATCGACAAGTTAAGCGAGCGGGCGGATGTCGAGATGATCTGGTACGACGAGCCGGTCCACACGATGCTTGACCAATCCGTGCCCCTTATCGGCGCACCACAGGTATGGAACGACGGAATTCGCGGGACAGGCATCAAGGTCGGAATCGTCGATACGGGCATAGATCCCAACCATCCCGACTTTGCAGGCCGGATTGCGCAGATGAAGGACTTTACGGGCCAAGGTCCGGCAGACAATAACGGCCACGGTACACACGTGGCTGGAATTGTGGGAGGGTCCGGCGCGGCGAGCGGTGGCAAATACAAGGGCGTCGCTCCGGAATGCTCATTCTATACTGCCAAAGTATTAGGCGGAGATGGATCCGGCAGTATGAGCAACGTGATGGCGGGTATTGAGTGGGCGGTGCAACAGGGTGTCCAGGTCATCAACATATCCCTGGGCAGTGATGGTGCCTGCGACGGCACCGATGCCCTGTCGACGACGTGCGATGCCGCAGTCAGTCGAGGCGTTGTCTTGTGTGTGGCGGCAGGTAATGCAGGCCCCGCACCTTCGACGGTAGGGTCGCCGGGTTGTGCCAAGACCGTGCTGACCATTGGAGCAACGGATAAAGAAGATAATGTCGCATCGTTTTCATCGCGCGGCCCCACTTCCGACAACCGGGTAAAGCCGGATGTCTGTTTCCCGGGCGTGAATATCGTATCCTGCCGCGCCGCGGGGACCTCTATGGGGCATCCGGTGGATGCTTCCTATACGAGCGCATCCGGAACATCGATGGCGACGCCCCATGCAACAGGCGCGTGTGCCTTGCTATTGCAAGCCAAACCGGGGCTGTCACCCCAGCAAATTAAAGACCTATTCACCCAAACGGCCAAGAACCTAGGATTGGATCCCAACAGTCAAGGCGCGGGGAGGGCGCAGGTGTACGCTGCTTATCAGGTGGCGCTCGGGCAACCGCCGCCTCCACCGCCGCCCCCACCACCGCCCCCACCACCGCCGAGTGGGTGCTTGGAGACGATCCGAGCCATTTTGGGGGGGAGATAACGACCATCCGCGAATTGCGCTGGCGTGCGAAAGCGGATTTGACAAACCGCGATCAATAAAATAAAATGAAAATTGAAGTGCGAGCCGTCTCAAAGGAGAGTCATCATGGCAGGCGTAGTGTATGATCACGTAACCAAGCAATTCGGGGATGTCAAGGCGGTGAACGATCTGACGCTGGACATCAAAGACAAGGAATTCCTGGTGCTGGTGGGTCCCTCCGGCTGCGGCAAGACCACCGCCCTCCGCCTCCTGGCAGGGCTGGAGGAGATCTCGGCGGGCACCATCTGCATCGGCGACCGGGTGGTCAACGACGTCGCCCCCAAGGACCGCGACATTGCGATGGTGTTCCAGTCCTATGCGCTCTACCCCCACATGA
>JBLMXX010000063.1:0-13079 GCA_050257995.1 Acidobacteriota bacterium
CCGGCCGGAAACGTGGCCCGCAGCAGATCAAAAGCGTCCAACTCGGGATGCAAGTCTCCAACTACACGGGAGACCAGGTGCATTACATGTGAATATTTTTCTACCTTCATATAGTCCGGTATCTTGATCGAGCCGAATTCACACACGCGTCCCAGATCGTTGCGCCCCAAATCTACCAACATGACATGCTCCGCGCGTTCTTTGGGATCGTCGCGCAGTTCGCGTTCGAGCTGCGCATCCTCAGTCGCATCCACGCCGCGAGGACGAGTGCCGGCAATTGGATTAAGTTGGGCAACCCCATCTTCCAAACGCACCAAGACCTCGGGGGACGCACCAATCAGTTGCATTTCGCCGAAATCGAGAAAGAACATGTACGGAGACGGATTTAATCGGCGGAGCGCGCGGTAGGTCGAAAAGGGATCCGCATGGGTCTCGCGGCAAAAACGCTGGGACAGCACAACCTGGAAAATATCCCCACCGGCAATATGATCTTTGGCACGCTCCACCAATTGCTCAAATTGCTGGGGCTTGGCTGCGGAATCGAGCGAGGGATCATTCTGTTTTGACACTGGGACTCGCAGAGGCACCGGTCCATTCAAACCAGCAACGATGTTCTCAATTCGCCCAATGGCATCGTCATAAGCCTTTCTGGCATTCCCATTTACATAGGCATTGGCGATGACGAGGGCGCGATGTTTGACATGATCGAAAGCGATGAGGTTATCGATTAAGAGAAAGGTCGCGTCCGGCATATCCAACTGGTTTTGCGCCGAGTCCGGGAGACGCTCAAAAGACCGGACAACGTCATAGGACAAAAAACCGACCGCTCCACCGACAAAGCGGGGTAGTCCTGAAATCGGCACCGCACAATATGGAGCGATAAAACTACGCAGCAGGTCGAGCGGATCGCGCCCTCCAATGGAGTGGGACTGGACGCGCGCGTGCTCCCGAATCGTCACCCGGTCGCCTCGAAGTGATATTACGCGATCAGGATTCACAGCGAGGAATGAGTAGCGTGCCAGCTGTTCACCTCCTTCCACTGATTCGAATAGAAATGACTCCCCTTCGCCCCGCAATTTCAGATAAACAGAAATTGGCGTTTCAAGATCCGCGTCGAGGTCGCGGTAAACTGGAACCAGATTGCCGCGCTTGGCTAATGATTCGAACTCGGAATAATCGGGGTAATACACTGTGCCTCCTTCGACCTCCTTGGAAGAGTCCGACTACTTGGAGCGGAAATTAAAAACCTCCCGCCCCAGGTGCGCGACAAGTCGCGCACACAAAGGGACGAGAGGTACACTCCCGTGGTGCCACCCTAATGAGACTGTAAGGTCCGAACCCTAAAAATGAAAACGCGTTCGTGAAGACACGAACGCCAGTCCCACTCTAGCAGATACGGAGAAAGAATTTCTCGATATCTTCAGCCGCGATAACGGGGGCGTTTTCCGTCCACGCATACTGGGCACTAGCCGTTCAGCGGGAGACTCCTCGGTCCATTCGCCATCCTCCAAAATGCCGGCATCCCACCAATTCTGCCTGCTCTCTGAATTTCTTAAGATGGTTACTCGTCCGATTCAACGTCTTTGGATTGCGCATAACATACCACAAATTATCGGTCTTGTCAAGAAAAAGTCGTTCAAATCGCGTAAAACCTCTTCCGCCATCATCCGACCCTCTGATGGTTCCCAACTTGGATTCGAATAAGGTGCTGCTATTTTTCATTTCCGTGTGACTTTTGTCCTAGCAAGCCCACGATATTCCTGAGATAATGCGAGCATGCCAGAGCGCAAGAAAGTGAAGAAAAGAACGCGCGTTTTGCCGCGTCGTCCACGCCCCCCTCCCGTGCTGGAAGAGGTCCTGGACGTGCCGCTGGAAATTGTCTTCAGGGAAGAACTGCATGCCCCATCGACAATAGAGCCACTCACACCCTCAGATTCGAACAAAAAGTGACCTGTTTCAGCACCGGCGCTGATGATGTATACCGGCATCGTGCATTACTCGTTGAGGAGGTCCTCCATGAAACAGATAACACTATTAGCGTTGGTCCTGTTTGCGGCACTGAGCCTCGTCGCCTGTGGCGGCAATGCACCCGCAGCCAGCACCGGTGCACAGACAGCTCCCAAAGCCGCTGGCGATGCCGACAAAGGCAAGTCCAAATACGAAGGGACCTGCTCCGCGTGTCACGGTCCCGATGCGAAAGGTTTAACTGGTCTTGGTAAGGACTTGACGAGCAGCACGTTTGCGAAGGGCCTCTCCGATGCCGACCTGATCGCATTCGTGAAGAAAGGGCGACCAGCGAGTGATCCCGCCAACACCACGAAAGTAGATATGCCGCCGAAAGGTGGCAATCCGGCGTTAACGGATCAAGACCTCGCTGACGTCGTGACCTACGTCCGCTCGCTACAAAAATGAGCCCGATCGAAAAGGGATGCAATTGGCGGAATCCAATGGATTGCGCCAATATTGCAGCAGATTTCGGAAAGTAGGATTCAAGTGACAATACCGCATTATGCTGACTTGCGAAAACAAGTGATCTTCTCAGAAGAGGGACCCCAACCCCAGAGTTTGTTTGAAACGGCCAAGTTCAAGGTTGTGGTTGCCGGCTTGGAAGCCGGGCAACAAATCCCATTGCATCCAGAGGGCGCGGGTGTCTTTTACTTTCTTCAAGGCACGGGTTGGATGCTTGTAGGAGAAGAACGCTTCGCGATCCAAGAAGGCGCAACAGTGATTGTACCTGAGGGAGTGGAAAGAGGGATGGAAGCCGAATCGCGACTTGTCTTCCTCGCCACGCGGATTAATTGAGCAGATGCAAATCCCATTGATTAGTACGCGCACCCGCATCCCGATGCTCGCACTAGCGATCTTGGCTCTCCTCGCCGCGATGTGGGGCGGGCTAATTCGCCTCGGCTGGCAATTCCCTCCACTGGACCCTGTCCTGACCGGCGTTCACGGCCCGTTGATGGTCTCTGGATTTCTCGGCACTCTGATCAGTCTCGAACGCGCCGTCGCATTGCGCGCTCGCTGGGCGTACGCGGCCCCGGGATCCAGCGCTCTCGGCGCACTGGTTCTGATTCTCGGCATCTCGCCTGTAGCGGGTTCACTCCTCACCACGCTGGGCAGTCTGGGGATGGTCGCGATTTTTGTGGTCATTGTGCACCGGCAGCCGGCCCTCTTCACGTACACGATGGCACTCGCTGCGGGTATGTGGTTCGTCGGCAACTTGCTCTGGTTGTCAGGGTTGCCACTTTTCTATGTTGTCATTTGGTGGTCCGGATTTCTGGTCTTGACGATTGTCGGCGAGCGGCTCGAACTGGCGCGCTTGCGGCGACTCCCGCTTCTGAGCGATAGACTCTTCCTCATCGCCGTCGCGATCCTTTCCGCCGGGGCACTTGCAACTGCGATCGAGGCGATTGCTTTTCCGGATTCCGGTTCCACTTTCGGAGTGCGCGTGGCAGGCGCCGGCATGCTTGCCCTTGCCTTGTGGCTGTTGCGATATGATATTACGTCGCGAACGGTGCGGCAAACCGGTCTAACCCGCTTTATCGCCTTGTGTCTCCTATCCGGGTATCTTTGGCTCGCCATCAGTGGACTATTGCGGCTCTTCAGCCCGGATATTTCGTCCACCAACATGTATGATGCTACATTACACACGGTCTTCCTCGGTTTTGTCATGTCCATGATTTTCGGGCACGCACCCATCATCTTTCCGGCTGTCCTAGGACGGCCGATGACCTATCACCCCATATTCTATGCCCATCTAGTCCTTCTGCATCTCTCATTGGCCCTCCGGATTATGGGCGATTTAGGCGCGGGGTTATCCGCGCGCCAGTGGGGCGGTATGTTCAATGTCATCGCCGTGCTCCTCTTCCTCTATACGACTGGCCGGTCTGTTTTGATTGCAGCTAGGTCACAGGCGGTCCAAGCACGACAATGAACTTTGAGAGGTGAGACTCCTTCCTCGCTTTGTCTCTGCTAGACCCCCGCAAATCTGCGCGCGTAGATGACCAATCCCCTTGAGCAATTACTTGACCACCGTCACTCTAATTTGGAGACCCATTGACGGATTGTGGTATTTGCGTTATAAAACGAGCGTCAATTTCCAGAAACCTCAAGGAGACAACGTCATGAACATCGTGCTCGAACTCCATTCTATCGTCCGCTTTCTGGTGCTCCTTCTCGCGATCGTCGGAATAGTGTTCGCCATCGTGGGACTAGCGCAGAAAAAGACTCCTGCCAGGTTGGATCAGACTGCCGGCTCAATTTTCCTCGGTTTGTACGACCTCCAAATGCTCCTGGGCATCTTGGTCATCTTGCTCGGCGGCTTGACGAACGCGCTCCATCCAATCGTGATGTTTATCGGACTGGTGATCGCCCACGGCTTGCAGAGAATGACCCAGCGTGCGGAGGGTACGAACCTCCATATGATGCGCCTCGGTCTGTACATCGTGCCCCTGGCGATCATCCTGCTTGGCCTCGCCGTTATCAATCGCCTGCCCGTTTAAGAAAGACGGAGGACCGAATAGACATATCGGCCCTCCATCTTATAGCGATGAAATGAAAACGTCACTTCCGGCGAGCGTCGCGGAAAGTGACGTTTTATCGATCGCTCTCAAGAATCAGTCGTTGACCTCATCCTGCGCGCTCGGTCCTCCGTCCTGCGAGGAGAGGGACATGCCGGTATCTCCAATGAGTTCCCACAGCGATGCTTTGAGGTTCCCAATCTCGCGCAACAGGGCGCGCCGCTCACGCTCATAATCCTCCAGAATCACTTCCAAATCGGATAACTGCACCGACTTTTCCTGAATCTGCCGGATGAGTTCCACCGCTCTCTGCTTGGTTGCCCCGTCCTCCATCGGTGCGCCTCCGAAAGGGAATCTAAGCGTTCTTTGATTCCAACAACTCGCGCTCGCGTCGAATCGCCTCAGTGCGCTGTCGCAAGCTGATGCCGTAACCGATCAAAACGGCCGCGATCAACGTATAGGCAATCGTCAGGTATTCCATCTCATTTACCCTATGGCTTCTCGCAAGAAATTGACCTGATCCCGCGACTGTTCAAGACGGACGCGCTGAATCAGCAAAAAGACAAACAACAATGTGAAGGAAAGCAGCGCGACCATCAACGTCTGCGTCATCTGCGGTGCAAGTCCACCGGGATCGTTGATCAACAAGGTCGGATGCATGGTCCGCCAAATCTGGACCGAGATATAGATGATCGGAACATCGAGGAAACCGATGATGCCGAGGACGGCGGCAAAGCGAGCGCGGCGCTCACCTTCAGCGTTGCTCCGCAACATCAAGTATCCAATGTAAATCATCCACAGGACGAGTGTGGTCGTCAGCCGCGCGTCCCACACCCAGAACGCACCCCATGCCTTTTTTGCCCACAGAGGGCCGGTCAGCAGGACAAGGGTCGTGAAAACGACGCCGATTTCCGCTGCCGACAGGGCGAGCGCGTCCCATTTGCGTTCGTGGCGCCATAGGTACATGACGCTTGCGACAAAGACAACAAAGAATGCGAGAAAACCCACCCAGGCACTGGGGACGTGGAAGTAGAAAATCCTCTGGGCATCACCCATAGTCTTTTCCATCGGAGCATAAAACAGCGCCATGTACAACGCAATCGCAATATTGAGAAGCGTGACGATTCCAATCCCACGTGCAATGGGCGCGATTTTCGAATCGTCGAGGAATTTCCAATATAAACCTACGGGTTTTGTTTTTTGTTCAGCCGCAGATGCCATCGCCGCGATGCTTGTTCGAGCCATTCGATCCTCCACTGCTTTGAACTAGCCTGCCCTCAAACGGGTGCCCCAATTCGCGAGCCGCAATGTGCACAGAACTTGTCGCCAAGTGCAGCGCGCGTGCCGCAGGTCGGGCAACGGGCACCGCGAAGCGAGGTGCCGCACTTGGCGCAAAAAGCATCATCCGGGCTGTACAAGCTGCCGCACTTGGGGCACTTGACCGTGCGGGCTGGTGCAGTCCCGCGCCGCAGGCGCCGGACCTGGCGTTCGATGAGGTCTTCTCTCACCGAGCCGTGCCCATTTCTGCTTCGCGCGGGTTTAAGCCCATCCAGTTCCTGCAAAATGGCTACGGCTTTGGTTTCCGATTTCGCACGCATGGATTTGTAGTCCGCTTCGGACAATTTGCCCATGGCATAATCGAATTCCAGGTCCTTGATGGCGGCATACGTTGCATCGCGCTGGACCACGAGGTTTTCCAAAACCGGGTCGGCGGCAGAACTGGAAACATCATCAAAATCGCCGGAGGGGCTGAAATAGGGCCAGCCAACAAGAGCGATTACGGCGATGACCATGATCGCTATGGCTATCGTCACCATAGTTTCGCGCCTCCTCTTCTAAAAATGGAGGCAGGGCGCTGGGTGCCCCTTGCCTTAGGCATGTACTATCGCTTCCTTCACACGGGACCGGATCAGTGCACGTTCTTCCCGCGGGTCTGGCCATGCCGAGATCAGAGTACCGGTTACAAGTACGGCAAAACCAACCCAAAGCCAGATGACGAGTGGATTGACGATGATCTTGAGCGTAGCCGTGCCAGCTTTAGAGTCATATCCAGCCAGAACGATATACAAGTCCTCTAGCGGCGTTGTACGAACGGACACCTCGGTCGTAGACTGCGATTGGCTCGGATCCGGACTGGCGTAAAAGTCCTTTTCCGGTGACATCGTCGCGACGCGTGTCCCATTTTCAAAAACCGTCAGCCGGGCAGCGACCACATCATGGTTTTCCGTCGGGTAAGCCTGCAACCCGTCAAACTGCACGGTATACTGTTTTAGTTTCGCCGATTCACCCGGCTTGAGGTTTGCCTGGGTATCCACCTGGTAGAAAGACGAACCTGCAATTCCGATCACGGCAAGGATAACACCAATATGGACAATGTACCCACCATAGCGGCGACGGTTCTGCGTTACCAGATTCATGATCGCGCCGGCGTAATTCTCTTTGTACTGCCGGTGACGCGCCAGCATACCACGGTAGAACTCAAGCGCAATTGTGAACAGGACGAATGAGGCGGAACCGAACGAGACGATACCATACCACTCCCGCACTCCGATGACAAAGAGCGCCACCATTACGACGATCATGGCGATAAATGGGCGCATAAAGTTCCGAACGAGATTCTCGACCGTGGCGCGCCGCCAACCGATGAGGGGACAAATCCCAATCAGGACGATGAGCCCCAGGAAGATCGGCCCGTTGACCTGGTTGAAGAACGGGGCGCCGACGGTCACTTTTTTACCGGTGATGGCTTCGCTGACCATCGGGAAGATAGTGCCCCAAAGAGTTGCAAATGCCGCGCCGACCAGAATCAGATTATTGAGCAGGAACGAGGACTCGCGTGAGATGAGTGAATCGAGCTCGTTCTCTTCCTTCAAACGATCCATGCGATTGAAGAGAAGATAAAGGAATGAGATGAGCGTGAGTCCCAGGAACGCGAGAAACCAGGGTCCCAAACTGGAAACCCCAAAGGCATGCACGGATTGGATGACACCGCTGCGCGTGATAAATGTGCCCAGAATCGATAAGACGAACGTGAGCATCACGAGCACCAGGTTCCACACTTTGAGCATCCCACGGCGTTCCTGGATCATGACGCTGTGCAAGAATGCCGTCCCGGTCAGCCAGGGCATGAGACTCGCGTTTTCAACCGGGTCCCATCCCCAGTACCCTCCCCAGCCGAGTTCTGTGTAAGCCCACTGCATTCCAAACAGCAAACCGAGACTGAGGAAAAGCCAGGAGACCAGCGTCCAGCGCCGCGTGGTGCGGATCCAGACGTCACTCAGCCGACCCGTAAAGAGCGCCGCCATGGCGAACGCGAACGGGATGGTAAACCCGACATAGCCCAAATATTGTGTGACCGGATGGATGAACATGCCGGGGTTTTGCAGCAGTGGGTTTAGCCCGTTACCGTCGATAGGCGTAAAATCGAGCAGGCGGAACGGATTACCTGCGAGCGCTTGTGCGGAACGCGGGTCAAAAGGATTGAATATGAAAAAACCGGATTTGGCAGGATCGGTCACAATCGTCATCAGGGCGAGGAAAAATGCCTGCGAGACGCCCAATCCGGCAATAACGTAGGGGAGCAATTCCTGATTTTTGTCGTGGTTTTGGAGAAGGACGATGGCGGCAAACATAGAGAGCAACCATGCCCAGAACAGTAGCGAGCCCTCCTGCCCACCCCAGAGAGCCGAAACGTTGTAGAGCAGAGGCTGTGCGAGACTCGTCTCGACCGCGACGTATTCAATGCGGAATTGGTGCGTAATCAGCGCCCACTCGAGAATGCCGACCGCGAGCGTCGTGAGGGCAGCGGTGACGAACATCGCATTCTTGGCGCTGTGGAACGCCTGTGGAAGATTGCGGCGAGCGCCGTAGATGGCCGCGCCCGCCGCATAGAGGGACAAGATTAAACTGAGGAACAGAGCCGCGTAGCCGAGATCGGCCATTGCGAAGTCTGCCATAGCTTCGTCTCCTTCATCAACCTCGAGTCCGGGGTTCGCAAATTCTTCGACCGAGTGAGCTTGGGTCGGTTACTTGGCCGGTGCAGTTGGCTGGGATTCGTATTTGGAGGGACACTTGACCAGAATTTGGTTCGCCTGGAAAATACCATCTGCGCCCAGGCGTCCTTCGGCGACTACGCTCTCGCCTTGATCCATCGTATCGGGAACGACGCCTTTGTAGACGACGGGCAAAACATAGTTATCTTCTTTGAGGTTGAACTTGAGCGTTAGAGATTTGTCGTCGAATTGAATACTACCTTTGTCAAGAGGAGCATTCACTCGCACGGGCTGACCCACCAGCGTGGTGCGCTGGGCGTTCAATTCTTTCAGAGTCAAATAGTAAATTGCGTTCGACTGAAAAGAGGATATAGTTACGTAGGCAATCGCACCCAATATCAACAAGCCGCCAATGAGGAATTTCCATTTCCCGCCTGCCTTGACGGATACGGGCCGCTCCAACGGCGCGGTAACACTACTCATGGTCCTCTCCTTAACGCGCGGAAGATCAAAGTGAGCCTTTCGCTCACCTGTTTTAGGTTATCATTGTGAGGTCAAAAACCGGTCAGAGGGCAGTCAAAGGCAGGTCGTAGTTTATTACAGGCAATCGCGGAGTGTGTTATAATGCAGCAGTGGTTGAGCGAGACTCACTGGCATCCGTTAACCGGCAAATCGTCACGTGCGTGCGGTGTCCACGCCTGGTCGAATACCGGGAACGCGTGGCGAAGGAAAAACGCCGCGCGTACCGGGACCAGACCTATTGGGGGCACCCCGTACCCGGTTTTGGCGACCCCAGGGCAAGCATGCTGATCGTCGGGCTTGCGCCGGCTGCCCACGGCGGGAACCGCACCGGACGCGCCTTTACGGGCGATGCTTCCGGCGATTTTCTTTACGCTGCCCTGTATCGCGCCGGCTTTGCGAACCAACCCACCTCGTATGACCGCAACGATGGCTTGGCATTGATAGACACGTATATCGTGGCTGTTATTCGCTGTGCCCCCCCGGACAACAAGCCGCTCCCACAGGAGATTGCCAACTGCCAAGAATATATGGACCGGGAACTGGACCTGATCCCAAACCTCCGGGTAATCGTCGCCCTCGGTCGCTTGGCGTTCGACCATTCACTCGCCGCGCTCGCACGGCGGGGTATCGACTTGCCCAAGCCCCGCCCACGATTTGGGCACAACCTCGCCTACTCTCTCGGAAATGATGGCATTCTCCTGATCGCTTCTTACCATCCCAGCCAGCGCAATACGCAGACCGGCTTGCTGACGCGGGCGATGTTTGACCGCGTATTCCGGCGAGCGAGATCGAAACTGAGTCCATTGTGAAACTTTTTTAGGCAGAGTACGTGTTAAATAGAAGGGATTATTGATACAGTCGATGGTACCAACGGACGAGACTTTGCTCGCCCAATTTAAGAAGGGTGACGAGCGTGCTTTCCGTGCGCTTGTACAACGCTATACGACGCCCATCTATAATCTCACACTGCGGCTGCTGCGTGATCCCATGGAGGCTGAGAACGTCACACAAGAGACCTTTTTGCGCGTGGTGACCTCACTGGATCGTGTCCGACTGGACATCCCCTTCAAGCCATATCTTTTTCGAATTGCCGTCAACTTGTGCCGCGACCTGGCAAGGAAAAGACAGCCGCTCCTTTTCAGCGATCTGGATGGCGCGGCGCACAGTCGCGAGGACGGCGGTGAGCCGGAAGTTACTAGCCAAATGATTGCCGATGAGACCCCGCCGTTGTCGGAGCGTCTCGAAAAAGAGGAGCTGGAGGCACGCCTCCGCACTGCATTCGAGGCCCTGCCATCCGTGTACCAAATGGTCGTGACCTTGAGATATACTGAGGATTTTTCATACGAGGAAATCGCACAGACGCTGAACGTGCCTCTGAATACGGTGCGGACGCAGTTGCGCCGCGCCAAGCAAATCCTGAAGATAAAATTGGAAAAGGATTTCGTCCCTGCACGTAAGCCCAATGATTTCGTGCATACTCGGACTGCCGAAGGGGGACTTTGATGCAAGACCACTTTACCACAATGGATGTGGACCTGTACGCGGAACAAGGCGTAGATGTCAAGACCCTCCAGCGCATGAACGCACACCTTGCCGCGTGCCCCATGTGCCGCGGACTGGTTGAGCGTGACCGACAAATTGAAAATGCCCTCGTCGAGTTGCCGCGTGCAATGGCACCGCGCGATCTCGTGGCGCGGATCATATCAGCCGCCGAGCGGAGCGGAGCCGAGGCGCGCACGAGGCGGGAGCGATTGCCCTTTATCATCGCCGCGACGTTTTTCTCTTTCTTGCTGTCCATCTGGTTTGGCTTGCAGATGCTCCTCGCCTTCCAGGACAACGGGGCTCTCGACTTTTTTTCACTTATCACGAGCCGTCCCGAAGTGTTTTCGATGTATTCGGCAGATGCCTATTTTGCTCTGATCGAATCTCTGCCTATCTTGGAAATCGTTCTTACTGTATTTGCTTTATTAACAGTGCTCGTGCTGGCTCAGCAATGGGTGGACATCGTTCAACCGAACACGTCGTATCTCCTGAACGGTCATTCGCAATCCAAATCGCACTAGTCTGACCATTTCCTAATCCGTTTCTAATGTTTGTTTAATCCTGTTGCTATATTTTAACTGGGCAAGAGTAATGCGAAACAAGTGGCTGCGTTTCGGCTTTATTGTGTCAAGTTCCGTGCTGGCGCTTGGTATCGTTTTCGGCGCTGGCATTTTTGTGGGTCGCGCCAGTGGGCGGCTGGACGGACCGCGACCGGCACGCTGGTTTGCGCTGTTTTTCAACGGCGCGCACGGAGCCATAGGACAAGTCGAAAAGATCGACGGGCAGACGGTCACCCTTATCCTGCGCGACGGATCGTTCCAGACGGTCTTGTTGGACAAAGAAACTCGAATTGAAAAAAACCATCAGAGGATCACGCCAAGCGACTTGCATCAAGGCGACCCTATCCAGGTGATTGGGTCGCCCGATAGTCAGGGCAGAATTCAGGCAAGATGGGTTCGGGTAATGGTCGATCCGAGGAATAACCAACCGGATACAGGTCAAAGCAATTCCAATTGAATGGAATCTGATTTTTTGAAACCCGCAGTCGAAAGCAGAATCGCGCTCAAGGGGAGTTCCCAATGAAACGTAATTGGCTCATCATCGGTAGTGTAGTCGTGATCGTCGTGGCGATTGTCGCCGTCCTTGGCTGGCAGCGGCTCACTGCCAGTGCTGCAACAACCAGCAATCGGGCTCAAACGGCTACTGTTCAACGCGGTTCACTCGTCGCCACGGTGAATGCCGCCGGCAATATCTCTGCTCCTGGTATTGCCGCGATGGCATTCCAGACCACTGGGAAAGTCGGAAAGGTCGCCGTCCAGGTCGGCGATAAAGTGAAAAAAGACCAGTTGTTGATGCAACTGGATACGACCGATTTACAGCTCACACTCAAGACCGCACAGACGAGTCTTGCCAGCGCTCAGGCGAATTTCGATTCGACGCAAGCGAACCTGCAATTTGCGTTAAAGACTGCTCAAGCCAACCTGGCAAGCGCCAAAGCCAATTATGATTCGTCCAAGTCCAAGAATGCCACTAACATAGACCAGTTGGTCGTCGCCAAGTCCGCGCTGGACAAAGCCACAGTGGCACTCCAAACAGCACAGGGAAACTATAACGCGATTGCATGGCGCGGGGATGTCGGCGCAAGCCCTCAGGCAGCCGCGCTCCAAAGCGCCACCGACGACTATAACTCGGCGTCGGCGAATTACCGGATCACGGCAGCGGGCATCAACGACACCGCACTGAGGACCGCGCAGGCATCGGTGGACAACGCTCAGATCTCTCTCGACCAGGCACAGAAAAACCTGGACACCTCCACGCGCACCGCTCAGGCCACACTTGACAATGCCAAGGTCGCGGTGGATCAAGCCCAACGCAATCTGGACAAAGCCAACATTTATGCTCCTTTCGACGGCATTGTTTCGGTTGTGAATTTCAATCCGGGCGATTCGGCGGGATCCGGCACGGCCGTGAGTGTGGTGGACTTGACCAACCTGCAGGTCAAAGTGCAAATTGCCGAAGTAGATATGGCCAAAATCAAAGTCGGCGAAACCGCGCAGATGACCGTAGATGCGCTGTCTGGAAAGGCGTACCAAGCCAAAGTTCTTTCAATTAGCCCCGTCGGAACCGTTACCCAGGGGGTCGTGAACTACCCCGTCACCGTCGTCATCACCAATCCCGATGCGGACGTTAGGCCGGGCATGACGGCAAATCTGGCCGTTGAAGTGGACCGGCGGAATGACGTGTTGCTCATTCCAACTCGGGCGGTTCGCACGCAGGGGAACACAAAAACTGTAACTGTGATGTATAAAGGACAATCCATTCAGACGTCCATCGGTACGGGACTCTCGAACGACACGATGATTGAAGTCACCAACGGACTTCAGGAAGGCGATCAGGTGGTCCTGAATCAGACACAGACGCGCCAGACTAATGTCGGGGGTCCCGGCGGCGGTTTCGGCGTATTTAGAGGTGACTAGAATGGCTGCCGTCATAGAGATCGAGG
>JBLMXX010000064.1:0-2554 GCA_050257995.1 Acidobacteriota bacterium
GTATTGACGCGCGCCCTCTGTGCGGTCGCTCCGTGGAGCAGAAAGGTGTGATATGGGATTTGAACGGAGAGATTATAGCATCGAAAATGGAATCTGGCAAATCCAGCTCGAGAGGTCCAGAAACATTCGGTTGTCGCGTGGGCGTTCCTATGATATAATTCAGGTACACTGTGCAAATCCTGGAGGATAGATGGCGACCAAAATCATCACCAAGCAATACAAACGCGTCGACCTCGTCGAGATCGATGGCCGCATCGACTCGAGCACGGCACCCCAATTGGAGCAGGCGCTCGCCAACATCATCAAGGAAGGGCGCTTTCGCATTGTGGTCGACATGTCCGAAACGGATTTCATGAGCAGCGCGGGACTGCGCGCGTTGCTCTCTGCCTTGAAGCAGGTCCGCCGATTTAACCGCGGCGACGTCCGCCTCTCGAACATGCCGGACAGGATCAAAAAAGCCTTTGACCTTGCCGGATTGCTCGAAGTGTTTAAGGTTTTTGATAACAGCGTGGACGCCGTCGGAAGCTTTTAACCGTCGTTCATCCCCCACCTGCAATTGCACGATCGAGGGTGCTTTTTTCCGCATCCTCCATAGTTTAATGTCTCTGCCATTCGCCCGATCCGCTGTGATCGGGTTTTTCATTTTGTGACGTGTTAAATGGCTAAAACTGCCATTCAAATGTTTGACCGTCCTGCCCATCTCGGATATAATTCGCTCGATTCTAATCGGAGAGTATGCTTATCAAGACCTGGCTTGGCGCGCGCGTCATCGTCGCCGCGCTCGTTCTCTTCATTATCACACCGTCCTCCACGCCTATCTCTGCCTCCGCGCTTGCCGACCCACCGCCATCCGCGACCGTCCCGCTCGCGCCGGCGCCCGCCGGTCGCTTGGTCTTTGCCGCGGAGAGCGGCGGGGAGTGGAATCTCTTCACGGCAGACCCGAATGGCGGCGCGTGGCAGCGCCTTGCCGTGAATGCCGCCCCAGCTCGCGATCCCGCCATTTCACCCGACGGGCGGACGCTTGCCTTTCGTTCGCACCGCGACGGCTTTTGGGAGATTTACTCGACTCCCACTGGCGGCGGATCCGCCACCCGCCTTACCCGCGGCATGGTCTACAGCGGTGCACCCGTCTGGTCTCCTGATGGGAATAGGATTGCTTTTGAATCGTATGCGCGCGGCGACCTGGATATCTGGGTGATGAACTCAGACGGCAGCCAGGCGGTTGATCTGACCGAAGATTCCAAAACGCATGATTTCGGACCGGCGTGGTCGCCGGATGGCAAGTGGATTGCGTTTACGAGCGGGCGCATGGGCAATCAACAGGTCTTTGCCATCTCAGTAGACCCCGATTGCAGCGGCCTGACGTGCAGAAAAGTATACAACCTGAGTCAGAACAAATACGACGAGTTGGAACCCGCGTGGTCGCCCGACGGCAAACGCCTGGCGTTCGTTTCTAGCCGCGATGGACAGCGCGCGATCTATGTCGCCGATTTTTCAAGCGCGGGACTGACCAATGCGCGGCGGCTCGCCTTCTCCGGATGGGATGACGAGCCCGCGTGGTCGCCCGACGGCAAGTGGATCGCGTTCATCTCGGCGCGTCCGACCCGCCAGCCCATTTATGTTGTTCCTTCTGCGGGGGGTGTCCCGCGCGCGATAGAGGATGGGCCGGTTTTCGCCACTTCCGTCGCGTGGACGCCGAATTCGAGCGTGACCGCGGCAACTACGCCAGGCAGCGCGCCATCGTCTTCATCCGGCACCGTGCCCTTGAGCCAGTACCGCCCCGACCTCGCCCTGCCGAACAGCGGCTACACCTACGAGATGCGTCGGATCACCTCCACCCGACTGGACCCCGGCATTAACAAGCTGAACGGACGCGTGGCAGATTCGTTCATCGCACTGCAAGCGCGCGTGAAACAAGAAGTTGGGTACGACTTTCTGTCCGTCCTTGCGGACATGGCGCGCCCGCTCGATCAACGCTGTGACATTACGTGCGACACCTTGAGCTGGCACAAGGCAGGTCGCGCCTTTGACTCGCGGCTCGACTATACGGATGCTCGCGGTAACGCATTGGAAATCGTCCGTGAAGACCAGCAGGGCGAGACGTTTTGGCGCGTGTTTCTGCGGAGTTCCGCGCAGGACGGTTCGATGGGCGAGCCGATGAAAGAAGCGCCCTGGGACATGGGGTACCGCGCCCGGTGGATTGTCGGGCGCGGCGAAGGCGGCGTGAAAAAGCCGGTGCCCTACGGGTTCTATGTGGACCTGACCGAATTGGCGCGGGAATATGGATGGAACCGCATCTCGGCACAGGATTCCGAGGATTTTAACTGGCGCACGAACAAGATCGGTGCCGAGTATTGGCATTTTCAGAATCAGCAGGGAATGAACTGGTACCAAGCGATCCGCGAAGTGTATGCAGAAACCGACCTCAACTCCCTGACCGACTGGAACTCACTGACCGGGAAATACGACTACGACCCCAGCGTGCTTTATCTCAAAGGCATCCCCAAGCCTTCCAAAGCGTGGGCTTGGTCGGCTCTGGGACCGTGATGAGAAA
>JBLMXX010000065.1:0-11355 GCA_050257995.1 Acidobacteriota bacterium
AGGGCGCGGTCCAACCGTCGGGAGCCGGCGCGATGAACTCGATGGAACGCCAGGGGAATCCTTACGGGTTACCCAAGGCAGATCGGCTCAAGTGGGCAGACGGTCTGGACGTACCGCGAGCCAACGCGGGAGAAGAATACGATGTCCTGTATTGGGTCGGTTGCGCAGGATCGTACGACCAGCGGGCACAAAAGATCACGCGAGCGTTCGTCAAGATCATGCAGACGGCGAACATCAAGTTCGCTGTGATGGAGGAAGAACGTTGCAACTGCGAGTCTGCCCGCCGGCTCGGCAACGAGTACCTCTACCAGATGGCGACGATGGAAAACGTACAAGCGCTGAGCCAATACAAGTTCAAGCGCATCGTGACCACGTGCCCACATTGCTTTAACACAATCAAAAACGAGTATCCGCAATTCGAGGGTCATTACGATGTGATTCACCATGCCCAATTCATCGCGGAACTCATCGGCAACGGGCGCATTCAGCCCAAGAAATCGTTACAGCACACCGCGACTTATCACGATTCGTGTTATTTGGGGCGATACAATAACATTTACCAACCCCAGCGCGACATTTTGAAAGCACTGAGCCACAACGGCAACATGGTCGAAATGCGCCGTTCATTTGAGAACGGCTTGTGCTGCGGCGGCGGGGGCGGGCGCATGTGGCTGGAGGAGAACACGGGGACTCGCATCAACAATCGCCGTGTGCAGGACGTGATGGAAGCAAATGCACAGACGGTCGCGTCTGCGTGCCCGTTCTGCATGACGATGTTGGATGACGGCGCCAAGGCTCTGCAAGTGGACGAAAAGCTGATGCGCAAGGACATTGCCGAGCTGGTGGCAGAGGCACTATAAAATCGAAGGGCGAGGTAGCATCTCGCCCTTTTCTCTTTTAGTGCAGGTCTGTGTCAGTTCCTAAATCGCAGTTCCCGATTCAAAACGGCGTGTACTCGGCATCCCGCGCAATGGCTTCGGCTTTCTCTCGTGGCAGCTCACCAGCCAGAGGTCCCTCGACCCAATATTCGCCATCCGCGGCGAATTCTTTTTTCCATACGGGCAGGACTGCCTTGACACGCTCGATAGCGTAGCGGGATGCCGAGTATGCCTCGAGACGGTGCGGTGCGGCGACGGCGATAATGAGACTTGCTTCTCCGATTTTCAATTTGCCGACGCGGTGCGCTAGTGCCACGCGCACATCGGGCCATCGTTCCTGAATCTCGGCGATGATCTCTCGCATACTTGCCTCTGCCATTTCGGGATACGCTTCGTATTCAAGGTGACCAACTGTTTTGCCTTTCGAGTTATCTCGGACGACACCGCTGAAGGTGAGAATTGCCCCGGCGCCAGGAAACTCCACCTGCTTGACCAGCGCCCCCATATCGAGCCGCTTGCGCGAGATAAAAGCATTGCTTCGCCGCGAATCTGTCGAATCCCTGCGACTCCTTCGACTTCTGCCCTGGGTCGGCTTCGTTTTGCCCATAGGTGGAGCCGCGCGCACGGGCCGTTGCGCCTTCTTACTTTTCCCCTGTGCAACGCCTCCGCTGACCGGCGGAAGAAATCCCACTTCATCCCCTTCCCGTAGTACCTGATCGGGTTTGGCGAGGCGCTGATTGATGGCGTACGCTGCCCGGATATTGCCCACTCTAGGGCTGTGAACTGCATATTGTTTCCACAACTGCTCGACGGTAGTCCCTTCGGCAATTTCGGTCCACTCGGTCCGGATGCCCATCATCTCGCGAAAGATGGCAAAGAACCTGACGTTTACGCGCATCTTACACCTCTTGACGCGTCGGCATTGGCTCGCGCGCTCGCAGGTAGAGCTTGTATATCTCCATCACTACCAGCGGCAACAGTGCGAGCAAACTGATGATGACCCAATCCTCGAGCGCGAGCGGTGCGGTCTGGAAGATCGGTTGAAGTTGAGGAATATAGATCAACCCCAGCAGTGTGATCACGACGAGAGCAAAAGCCCCTACTAGAAAGCGATTGCTGAATAAGCCAAGTTGGAAAATAGAAAGGCGATTGCTGCGTACGTTGAAGGATTGCACGTTCTGTGCCAGGATCGAAGCGGCAAATGCTTCGGCCTGGGCGCGATGAAGATCACCGCTGCTGAAGAACTCGATGCCAAATGCGGCAAGTGTGGAGATGGCGACGATGGTGCCTTGAAAGAACATCAGCCGCAGAAGAGGAGCTGGCAGTATCCTCTCGTCCGCAGGGCGTGGTGGTCGTTCCATAATCCCCGGCTCGGCTTTCTCCACGCCCAGAGCTAATGCGGGCAGGCTGTCTGTGACGAGATTGATCCACAGAATTTGGATCGGCACTAGAGGCAGGGGCCAGCCGATGATCTGCGCCACAAACATCGCCAGCACTTCGCCGATGTTGTGTGACAATACAAAATGGATAAACTTGCGAATATTGTCGAAAATGGCGCGGCCCTCTTCAATCGCCGAGACAATCGAAGCAAAATTGTCATTGAGCAGGACCATGTCCGCTGCTTCTTTCGCCACGTCGGTGCCGGTGATTCCCATGGCGATTCCGATGGATGCCTCTTTGAGGGCAGGGGCGTCGTTCACGCCGTCTCCCGTCATGGCAACAATTTCGTTATCGGCTTTAAGGGCGCGCACAATGCGTAGTTTGTGTTCCGGGGAAACGCGTGCGAACACGCGCACACGGCGAACTCGCTTGCTCAGTTCCTCATCGCTCATCCGGTCCAGATCAGCGCCGGTAAGCGCGCCGTCACCGGCGGGCATGGCGATGTTCAATTCGCGAGCCACGGCGACAGCTGTTTCGATGTGGTCGCCGGTAATCATCATGACGTCGATTCCCGCTCGCTGTGCCTGTGCCACGGCGGCTTGAGCCTCCGGACGCGGAGGGTCCATGATGCCGATGAGGCCAACAAAAACCAGGTTCTTCTCAACCTGATCCACCGTCAACTCGGTCTCGGGATCATCGAGGTTACGATAAGCCACGGCGAGCAGACGACGCGCTTCGGCCGCCAGCCGCGCGTTCATATCCAGGATCTCCGCGCGTGCCGCCGAGTCAAATGACATCACCTCGGCGTTCTCTCGGATCCCACTGCATAGAGGGATAATGGATTCGGGCGCGCCCTTTACAAAAGCGATTTGTTCGACAGCGTTTTTTGGCTGGACGCTGTGGCGTTCGTAGATCACGGTCATCCGTTTGCGCGCGGCATCGAACGGCAATTCAGCCAGAGCACGATAATCGCCGACAAGGTCGGATCTTCCCGACTTTGCTTTTTCCGCCGCGACGAGCAGTGCTCCTTCGGTAGGATCCCCGATCACTTGGAATTGACCCTCGCCAACAGCGCGCAGTTCCGATGTGTTGCACAGCGCGCCGATCTCCAGTGCAAACCGCAAGTCAGGGTCATTTTCCGGCTTGAGCACGCGAGAATCGGTTCGAAACTCCCCGTGAGTGTTATATCCCTCGCCAGTCACCGTTATCACCCGGTCAGGCAAGACGATTTCACGGACGGTCATTTCATTTTCGGTCAGCGTGCCGGTCTTGTCAGTACAAACAACAGTGGCCGCACCGAGGGTTTCCACCGCGGGCAGTTTTCGGATGAGAGCGTGGCGGGCGATCATCCGGCGCATGCCCAAGGCAAGCGCAATGGTTACCACGGCGGCGAGCCCCTCAGGGACCGCGGCGACGGCGAGACTCACGGCGACGAGGAACATCTTGACCGGGTCATCCCCGCGCAAAATGCCGAGGACGAAAACGATCGCGACGATCGCGAGAGAAGCATAGACGAGGTATTTGCCTACTTGGTCGAGACGCCTTTGCAGCGGTGTCTCTTCTTCGGCAATCCCCTCGACCAGCCCTGCAATGTGACCCAATTCGGTCTGCATGCCGGTCGCCGTCACGGCGGCGCGCCCGCGTCCAAGTACCGCGATAGTTCCGGCGTGGACCATGTTGGTCCGGTCACCTATGGCGGTGTCTGCCGGCAGTCCGGAATCGCCATCCGTCTTCTCGGAAGGTGAGGATTCGCCGGTCAGGGCGGCTTCCTCCGTCTTTAGGCTGAATGCCTCGAGGACTCGCGCATCGGCGGGGACCAAATCGCCCGAGCGAAGGTGAATAATGTCGCCGGGGACCACTTCGGTCGCAGCCAGACTCTGGATACTGCCATCACGAACGACCTGTGCGACAGGCGCGGCAAGATTCTTTAGTGCCGCGAGGGCACGTTCTGCGCGATATTCCTGGAAGAATCCCAAGATCGCGTTCAGAATGACGATGGCGACAATAGCAACCGCGTCGAGCCACTCCCCCAAGAAGCCGGACACGATCGCGGCGGCTATGAGGGTGAGGACGATAAAATCGGTGAATTGCTCGGCGAAGAGAGCGAGAGGAGATATTGCTTTGCCTTCACGAAGTTGGTTGGGACCATACTCGGCCAGTCTCTGCTTCGCTTCGGCAGAACTTAGACCATTATCCGGATTGGAGCGTAGCTCCTGCAAGACCTGCGACTTTGGTAAAGCGTGCCAGGCGCGTGAATTCGATATATGGTTCATCTCTACATTACAAGATTTGGCAAAGTAAATTAAACGGACCAGGACCTTCGGAATCCAAGATCCCGAAGGTCCCAATATGGAATAACTTAGCGGCGCGGTGGACGCGAGCCGCGGCGGTCTCCGTCGTGCGGGCGCCCGCCCCGATCACTTCCGCGTCGCGGTCCGCCCCTGCCTTCTCCGCGCGAGCCCCCCGATCCGCCGCTGCGCGGACCGCGGTCGTGCTCCTGCGCCTGCTCGACGGTCCATCCCTCCAGCACCGCTTGGCGCGAGAGGCGGATCTTGCCCTGTTCGTCGATGCCGGTGACCATGACCATGACTTCGTCGCCAAGCTTGACCACATCCCGCACATCGTTCACCGGGTAATCGGCGAGCTGTGATTTGTGGACCATCCCGTCGACACCGGGGGCGATTTCGACAAAGACCCCGAAATCCGCGACGCGAACGACCTTGCCGGTGTAGATGCTCCCGAGCTTTGGAGATTCGGTCATGCCCCGGATGCGGTCCATTGCCATGAGAGTTCCTTCGCGGCTGGTGGAGGCAATGAATACGGTCCCGTCTTCTTCAATATCTACCTTGACGCCGAACTCTTCTTGAAGCTTGCGAACATTCTTGCCGCCAGGACCAATCAGTGCACCAATCTTTTCCGGATCGATCTTGGTCACGGTGATGCGCGGAGCGTATTGGGAGATGTCACGACGCGGTTCCGGCATGGCTTGAAGCATCTTGTCCAGGATAAAGAGGCGCGCATGGCGTGCCTGGATCATCGCTTTGCTCAAAAGGTCCGGCGGGACTCCCTGCAGTTTCAAGTCCAACTGGAGAGCCGTGATGCCCTGCGCACTGCCGGCGACTTTGAAATCCATATCGCCGAGGAAATCCTCCATGCCGATGATGTCGGTCAGGATGGCATGTCGGTCGCCTTCGGTGATGAGACCCATGGCGATGCCTGCCACCGGCGCCTTGATCGGCACACCGGCGTCCATGAGTGCCAACGTAGAGCCGCACACGCTCGCCATCGATGTCGAACCATTGGACGAAAGGACTTCGGAGACCAGTCGGATGGTATACGGGAACTCGCTGGAATCGGGAATCACTTCGGCCAGAGCACGTTCCGCCAGGGCACCGTGTCCAATCTCGCGACGTCCGGGACCACGCATCGGTTTGGCTTCGCCAACCGAATACGGCGGGAAATTGTAATGGTGCATGTACCGTTTTTCTTCTTCGGGCGACAGGCTGTCAATCGTCTGCGATTCGCTGGGCATGCCCAATGTCGCGATCGTTAGCACCTGGGTTTCCCCACGGGTGAAAAGACCGGAACCATGGGCACGCGGCAACATACCGACTTCGCAAGTAATTGGCCGAATGGTGGTGTAATCACGTCCGTCCGCCCGGCGCCCTTCGTTCAGCACCATCGCCCGCAGGTCTGCCTTTAACTTGTACTCAAAAGCTTCGGCAATGTCGTCCGGGTCATAGGTTTCGCTCAGTGCCGTCACAATCTCTGATTTCAGCGCGTCCATGGCCTGATTGCGCTCCGATTTCGCGCCGCTGGTCTTGATCGTCTCGACGACACGGTTGCCGACTCTTTCGGCAACGGCATGCTTAACCTCGTCGGGCACGAGATGGAGCGGGTATTCGCGCTTGGACTTGCCAAGCTCCGCCTGCATCTTTTCCTGCAGTTCGATCACGGCCTGCATGGCTTGGTGTCCCTCTTGCAGTGCCTGCAACATCATCTCTTCCGTTACTTCGCTAGCGCCGGCTTCCACCATGATGATTGCCGATTTCGTCCCGGCGAGTCGCAGATCGAGGATGGATTTTTCCATCTGCGTGGAAGTTGGGTTAAATACGAATTTGCCGTCGATATAGCCGACGCGCACGGCGGCCACGGGGCCGCCGAACGGGATATCGCTGATGGTCAGAGCTGTCGAGGCACCGATGATGGAGAGCATATCGATATAGTGCTCCTGGTCGGCACTCAACGCGGTGATGACAATCTGGACGTCGTTGCGGAATCCTTTCGGGAAGAGGGGGCGCAGGGGACGGTCGGTCAGGCGGCAGAGCAGGATGGCGCTTTCTCCTGGCCTGCCTTCACGCTTGAAGAACCCGCCGGGAATCTTGCCGGCGGCGTACAGGCGCTCTTCATAGTCTACGGTGAGCGGGAAAAAGTCAACGCCCTCGCGGGGCTGTTCCGCCGCAGTAGCCGTGACGAGGATGACCGTATCACCATGTCGTACGGTCACAGATCCATTTGCCTGTCCGGCGAGCTTACCGGTCTCGATAGTGATTTCCGAGTCGCCGAACGGGGTGGTGAAACTCTTGCTTTCGTTCACAAAAAACCTCCAATGGTTGCCCAAGCCAGAGAGTCGAGTTAGAGGACACGGCAACGCACTTGACTCTAACTCTGCGCTCTAACTCTGACCAGGGCGGTTTGCCCGTGGAGGTCAGGGACTGGAGACTGCGTCGGTGTGTCAATGACACTCCATAAATACACAGGCGCACTCTCCAATTCCTGCCCCCCCAGGGGCGTTGATTTACGAAAAGACGGTTACAAACAAACGAGTAGATGGGCTTGCCGCGCTCCTCATCTACTCGTCAAGGGTGGCTATTTGCGCAACCCAAGCCTGCCGACAATCTCCTTGTAACGGGCTGCATCCTTTTTGCTTAGATAAGTCAAGTGCCGTCGCCGCTCGCCGACCATCTTTAGCAGGCCGCGGCGGGAGTGGTTATCATGCTTGTGACCCTTCAGGTGCTCGACAAGTTGGTTAATGCGCGTAGTCAGAAGGGCAATTTGTACTTCCGGCGAACCAGTATCATTTTGATGAACGTGATACTTGTCCATTATTGCGGTCTTTTCAGCCTTTTTCAGCGCCATGCGCCTTCTCCCTTCCAGTTTGTGACCTTTCAGACGTGGGGGCATTATAGCACAGGTTAGGGTATATGGCAAATCGAAATTAATAAATATCCATCCTGTTGCAATAGTGCAACGGTTTTGTAGAATACTTCACAATATAGCGAGTTGTTAGATATCCCTGATTGCACATTGGAGACACAGCTTGTGGTCGGCGGCTACCCGAGTTCCGTCCGTATACCTTGTGTGAATGAAAATGCGCCCGGTGGTTCGTCCGGGCGCATTCGGAATCACGGAGCTCAGTCGGCGCGCAGGCGCGGATCGAGCGCGTCGCGTAATCCGTCTCCGAGGAGGTTAAATCCAAGCACCGTCAGCATGATTGCCAGCCCCGGGAATAAGAGCACCCACCAGGATCCGCTCGTCAGATATTTCACGCTGTCGGCGAGCATCGCGCCCCATTCGGGATAGGGCGGCTGCTGCCCCAGACCTAGAAAACCCAGCGCGGCGATTTCCAGAATCGCCGTGGCGATGCCGAGGGTGCCTTGCACAAGGATCGGCGAGAGACTATTCGGGAAGACGTGCTGGAACAGGATGCGGGCGGAGGGAGCGCCAACGCAGCGAGCGGCAGTAACAAATTCCTGCTCTTTCAACGAAAGCACCGTTGAACGCGCGATGCGAGCGTAGATAGGAATGCTGACAACGCTGATGGCAAGCATCGAATTGGTCAGCCCGGGTCCGATCAGCGCGACTACTGCCACGGCCAGCAGGAGACCGGGAAAGGATAGCAAGATGTCCATCAGAAACATGATAACCAAGTCAATCGATTTACCGGCGAAACCCGAAATCAGGCCGAGTAGTGTTCCGATGACAACTGCCAGCGACACTGCCCCCAGTCCCACGCCGAGCGAGGCCTGTGCGCCCTGCACGATACGCCAGAGTACATCGCGCCCCTGCTCATCCGTGCCCATGAAGTGGGCCGTGGAGGGTGCGAGTAACTGGCTCACCAGGTCAGAATCGATCTTGGCGTTATAGGGAAAAGCGAAGGGCATGACGACGGCCAGGAATAAGAAAAAGATGACAAGAAGCATTCCCAAGCGCGCGAGGCGGTTCGAGATCAGGCGCTGCCAGGCATCCCGCCACAAACTGCGCGGCGGGCGCGCCAGGATTGGTATGACTTTGAATTCCTCGCTTGCAACCGGTACAGTACTCACGTTTGCACCTTTAGAGGCAGAGACCTTGATTATTATTCGAACTTGATGCGCGGGTCTACCCACGCGTACAGCAGGTCGACTATCAAATTGACGCCGACGAAAATGATCGCGATAAAAAGCGTCACACCCTGGACGATGGGATAATCACGTGTATAGATGGCGTCGACCAGCCACCGTCCAATACCGGGCCACGAGAAAACCGTTTCGGTGAGAATCGCGCCGGACAGCAATCGACCTACCTGCAATCCCACGACCGTAATGACAGGCAGCCAAGCGTTGCGCAAGGCGTGACGGATCACCACGGAACTCTCTCTGAGCCCCTTGGCATGTGCCGTGCGGATGTAATCCTGGCTCAACACTTCCAGCATTGACGAGCGCGTCATCCTTGCAATAATCGCCATTGGAATCGTCCCCAGCGCGACTGCAGGCAGGAACAGATGGCGGAGCGATTGGAAAAACAGATCAATGTCCCCGGAGAACAAAGTATCCAGGAGGAGGAGATTGGTCGTCGGGGCAAAGTTGGTCCCGGCATCCAGGCGCCCTCCCGTTGGCAGAATGTGCAAATAGACTGAGAAGAAAAAGACCAGCATCAGTCCGAGCCAGAAAATAGGCATGGAAACGCCCGTGAGCGCGACGAGCATGCTGATCGTATCGAACCAAGAGCCGCGACGGATGGCCGAAATGATGCCCGCGGGGATTCCGACGATGAGGGCAATGAGAATGGCGGATAGCGCCAGTTCGATAGTGGCAGGAAACCGGCGGATGATCTCTTGGGTGACGGGCTCCTGGCGCAGGACCGAAGTCCCGAGGTTGCCTTGTAAGGCGTTGCTCAGAAAGATCCAATACTGCTCGTGAATCGGCTTGGTGAGACCCAACTGCTCACGCACACGCGCGATATTGGCGGGTGTTGCTCGTTCCCCTAGCATGATAGTGGCAGGGTCGCCGGGGATCATTCGCACAAAACCAAAGACAAGCATAGAAACGCCCAATAGTACAGGGATAACCGTTAAAACGCGCTTGATAAAATAGCGCAACATAGTTGTTGCCCGCGTGAAAGGGTGATAACAGTGGGGCAGGGAAAAACTCCCTGCCCCTGGCTTGCGCCGTTCTTACTTGACCACGACCGTATTAAAGTACTCTGTGTTAGTCGGGTTCGTGATGTACCCATCCACATTCGCCGTAAAAGCCAGCGGTGGTTGGTTGTTCGCGACAAAGACGCGAACGACTCGATCATGGATCATTTTCTCTGCCTGCTGGTACAGTTTGGCCCGGTCCGCCTGGGCGGTCAGGGCTTGGGCCTTCATCAAAATGTCGGAGATCTCCTTGTCCTGGAAGAACCCCTCGGTCATCTTGGGCGAGCCCTTGGCGTCGAGGCAGAAAAAGTAGCAGACAAAGTTGTCGGGGTCGCCGTTATCGCCCGTCCATCCGAGCATGTAAAGCGGCAACTGCCCATTCTTGCGTTTGTCGAGATATGTGGCCCAGTCAACGGTCTGGAGCGAGGCATTGATACTAGCCTTCGCTAGGTCCGCGGCAATGGCGGTCGCAATGTCTTTGGGGCTGGGATAGTATGGACGCGAGACCGGCATATACCAGAATTCGAGCGGAACTTGCTTGCCGTCGAAATTCACTTGCGAAATGCCATTTGGAAAACCGGCGTCAGCCAAGAGTTTTTTGGCAGCGGCGGTGTCATACTTCCAGTCCTCGATGTCCTTGTTGTAGCCCCACAGCGCCGGCGGCTGGAATTCCTTTGCCGCGATGCCGGTGCCGCCATAGAACGATTTCACGATCGCGTCTTTGTTGATGGCCTGGGCAAACGCCTGCCGCACCTTGGGATCGTTGAATTCCTTGACCTTGTAGTTGAACGCGACATAGCCGGTTGTGTTCGAGGGGCGGAGAAGCAATTTGAACTTGGGATTGTTCTGGACGGCGGCAACATCACGCGGCTCGAGACCTTCCATGCCATGGATTTCTCCCGCGGAGAGTGCCAGCAGACGCGCCGAGTTGTTCGGGATATTGCGAATGATGATGTTCTTCATCTTCGGCGCACTCGCCTTGTCCCAGTAATCCGCAAATGCCGACAATGTGACCTGCTCGTTCGGTTTCCATTCGACGAACTTGTAGGGGCCCGTTCCGACGGGGTTCTGGCACGACTTGACGCCGGATTTTTCCAAAGCCGTCGGGCTCCAGAAGACAAAGACGAACATCGCCAGGTTGTTCAGGAAGGGACCTTGCGGCGAGCTGAGGGTAAACTTGACAGTGGTCGGATCGACGGCTTCGACCTTGGTTATGATGCTGTCGGCATCAAAACCGCCGAATTGCGATTCATAATACTCAAAAGTCTGACCGGCTTTGATCTGGGCATCATGCGTGGGGTTCTTGGTGTTCTTCCAATAGTCAAAGTTCTTGACGACGGCGTCCGCGTTAAAGTCTGTCCCATCATGGAACTTGACACCCTTGCGCAAGGTGAAGGTCCAGGTCTTGCCATCGTCAGAGGTCGTCCACTTTTCAGCCAGGCTGGGGACGACGTTGGTCGTGTTCTTGTCGAACTTGACCAACCCTTCAAAGACCTGGTTAGTCACGCGTCCCGAAATACCGTCTGTAATGATCGCGGGGTCAAGACAAACGGGCTCTCCCTGCGCGCCAAAGATAAAACTGTCCTGGACCTTGGCGGGCGGAGGCGTCGCGGTCACGACCTGGGGTGCACCGGGGACGACGACTGTCTGTTGCACGACTTGGGTCTGCTGGACGACCTGCGTCTGTTGGACGACGAC
>JBLMXX010000066.1:0-11589 GCA_050257995.1 Acidobacteriota bacterium
GCATCCAGGACCGGGAAATGAACACGGAATTGGTTCATGGAAACACTCCTACCCCCTCCCCGCGAAGGGTGGGGACAGTGGGGACAGGGTTGTGGGCCCAATTGGACCACTTTTGTAAGGGAGACCCCCGGTTATTTTTTCGACGGCTTGCCGTGAGAGGCGCAGCACGCGCTGGCGCTGTTCCCCAACCTGAATGCGATCCGTGTACCTGCCCTCTTGTGCAATCAAGATGCCCTCCTCGGCGAGCGCCTTGCGCAATGCCAGTTCTTTAGTGCCCAGGTACCGCCCCTCGTCCCGCGCATATTGCGCGACGCGATGGTAACTTGCACCCGGCAGCAGGTAATAGTACCCGTCGTCATACCAGCCGAGCAGGTCGCCATCCCCGGGCGTCCCAGCGCCAAAAGTGGGCAAAAGATGGGCCTTTTTCTGGGTAATTAGTTCACCGAGAATCGTCAAAAAGTAGAGGGAAGGTCGGAGGGCCTCCACCTGCCTGTGCTGCCTCGCCCCGGTCTCCACCAGCGCCGCCCAACCCTCCCGGCGCAGCTGGTCCGCCGCCGCTTGACTCAAAGCACCCAGTTCGGACGCATAGGTCAACCCCAGGTCCAGGCCAAGGTAGAGCGATGCCAGCGATTCAGGCAGGCGCAGGTGCTGCCCCTCGCGGCGGGCCCTGGTCCGCAACTCCCGCCAATCCTCAGGGAGTACCGCGGAAAAGTGGTCCAATTGGGCCCAGAGCCAGGCGATGTAGCCTGCCATCGCATGCGGGTAGTGTTGTGTTTGCTATAGCCAGTGCATTAGCAAGCACAACTTTGAAGGCGCTGAATGAGGACGCGGCGGTGTTCGCGAGGCGGGTCGCCACCGCGATAAACTAGGGACGGAAACGCAATCGCTATCTGAATCAAGAGAGGCGCTAACGCGAGGATGACCGGCGCGGCGACGCACTGCCACGCGCGCGTTCGGCCAGGTACTTGTCAATCGCCTGCCGCGTCGTAACCCAGCCGCGCGGCGTCTTGTGTCCGGGAATGCGCCCGGTGCGAATCAAAGTCTGTGCCCGCGGTATACTGCACTCCAGGCTCTGTGCCAGTTCGGGGACGGTGATCTCTTGGGTTGGATTTGAATCTTTCATTTTGATCTTTCTTTCCCACAGCAGGAAAAGCGATCAGCCGGAGAATAAAGACCCGCACGAGGAACGGCGTGCGGGGAGACATCGAATCCGCGTTTCGATTATATTCTGGATGCATCCAATGTCAAACGGCACAATACCCCGCGCATCGTGATCCGGTCGGGCGATATGCTTTCGTCGAGCCCTCATGATCTACGCAAAAGCGAGTCTCGACTACAAGCGCGCGGCGTGACCCTCTTGACGCGAGCCACTGTATGCATAAGATAGAGCGAGCATTCTATTAATGGTGATGACAATAAAAATGATCGCCCTCGACAATGAAATCACCGTCACCCGGTGGTTCGCCATCTGTATTCTGTTCATGGTTGGATGCAGCGCCGGGGTGGCGCCGACCGCGTCGCCGGCACCCACCCGCGCGCCCGCGCAGGTATCAACCGCCACCGCGGCGACGGCCGGTTTTCTGGATGTGAAACTCCTATACCCCGACAAAGATTCCGAATTGGAAATGGGACAATCCGTCCGCTTTATCGTTCGCGTCATGGACACGCGGGGCAACGGCGTGAGCAATGCCAATGTGGTCTTGGCCATTCGGGACAGCGGCGGCAAGGTCCTTGCTTCTCTCCAGGCGGTTCCTTACACCGAGGATTCGTATCGCACTGCTGCATGGACTGTTCCTCACAAAACAGCAGAGGGAATATGGCATGGCGAAATCGAGGTCAAGACCGTCGGCAGCGTCGGAAACGGGTCCGGTCCATTTCAAGTCAAAGGATCGACGAGCGACCTCTTGCTCGCCAAGTATGGTTTTTGGCTCGACGCGCCGGCGATGAAAGGGATCGTGCCGCAACTCTTTGCGGAAAGAGGTGATGCCCGCAATGGCATGATCCGCTGGGGCGGGCAAATTCCCGGTCAACACGTGTTGGCGGCAAACTGGATCGAAGTGCACTGGAGAGATGGGGACTATAAACTGGAAAGCGCGGAAGCGGTGAGACACTTTATGCTTGCTGATTTGGGCGACCTGGGATTCACTCCCGTCCGCGACCTTGGTCCGTTTCAGCCCATGCAGTTTAAGCAGTGGAAAGGCTGGCGTGTTGGAGCTCGGGGGCAGGTCAAGGAGGACCAAATGGAATGGGTGACCTTTTACGCGCCGGAGGTTGACAAGACCTATGCCATAGCGACCACTGTCGTGCTTCCGCCCACGGGCGGTGACCCGCACGCGGCACTCCGGGACAGTTTCGCCGTTTTCCCGGACATACACGCATCGGGCGTCGCCCCAGAGCCTCTACCACGGCTCCGGCAGGCCCCCGAACTCTCCAGCCCGTCATTGGGAACCCGGGTCCAGGGAGCGAGCCAGCCGATTATGCTCGAATGGAAAGCGTCCAGCCCGCTCGCGAACGACGAATACTACGAGGTCATGGTAGACTATAATTACCGCGAGGCCAATCCGACCCTTACATTCACAACTCGCGATGCTCGAATCAATCTCCCAGAGTCGCTCTACCAAACGCCGAATTGCCACGTCTTCAATTGGCAGGTTCGCGTCATGCGGCAAACGGGGACCGACGCGACCGGACGACCTACCGGCGAGCCGATCACGTACAATAGTCTGTACTGGTACGTGATCTGGTCATATCCGCCGGACCAACCTGAGCCTTTTCCGATAATGTGCCCCAATTCACAGTTCTAAGATAGGACGCTTTACACCCACCCGACCAGGTTGCTGAAAACCATCGCGCCGACTTCATAAGCCAGGATCGTACGGCGTGAGCGGGTCTGGAAACGTTTGGTCCCAAAGGCCGCCTCACCCTCGGCATAGACCGAGAGCCAATAGAAATCGCGCCAGCCCAATTTTTCGGCGGTTGCCACGGCGCGCGGTGTATAGAGGTCGAGCGTCACCAGAGTCGGCTGCCGCCAGCGCTCTCGCTCGATGATCCGCATCGAATACAACAGGTTCTCGCGCGTATCCTTCGAACGGTCTTCTTCCACCAGCCTTTCCCGCGGAACGCCCAGGCGTAGGGCATACTCGACCATGACCCGGGCGTTCGTGATGCCCAACCCCTGGTTGTCTCCGGAGGACATGACGATATGTGCCTCCGGAAAACGCTTCCACCACTCGACCGCTTGCTCGATCTCCGCCCGCGTGGGGCGGGTCGGCTCAACCCGATTCTTGAGCGCGTACGAAAGGACGACAAAGCAGTCCGGATGCGAGGGCACTCGATCGGGGATCGACCAGCGGCTCTTTTTCCCGGCAGGCATACGCCTACTTGCGCAGTTCTTCCAGAAACACGGATGCCAGCATATTGTCCACCGGCGCAAATTGGTCCGTGAGGGTATACACGGGCGCCTCGGTCAGCAGCCGCTCGATCTCTTCTGGCGTGGCAAAGAGGCGCGACAGGTACGTATTATATTCCCCGCCGTCATAGGTCTGTAACACCTCCATATCGAACGGCGTGTCGCTCGCTATGAGGACAAAGGTGGTGCGCAGAGTGTCGCGCCAAGAGGAACTACCTTCCGCAAGATAGACATGCGGGAACGTCAAAGTCAGGGTGTGATAGTACGAGCGGAGGAATTCGCCATACGGTCCGTCGATGATGTTGACCACGTATAATCCATCCGGTTTCAACCACCGGCGGACCTGGTCGTTGAACTCTTTCGTCGTCAGATGGTAAGGGACGGAAAAGTGATTAAAGGCGTCCCCCAGGATCATGTCATATTTCTTCGCCGGCGGACGTCCCAGGTACAATCGCGCATCTTCATTGTACGTGACAATCTTGGTATCCTGACGCAAACCCAGCAAGTCGTGAGCGGCTTTAGTAACTCCCGGATCGATCTCGACGACATCGACCGTGCTGTTCGGATACACCGCCTCGATATACCTTGGGAAAGTGTATCCGCCTCCGCCGATCATGAGGGCACTCAGGTCTTGGTGCCCGTTCGCCAGGTAAGCCGCGGCCTCTGCGTACATTTTTTCATAGCCGTAAACCAGCGCTTTGGGATTCTGCATGTCCACATAACTGTGCACAAGGTGATCGAGCACCAGCAGCCGGATCGGGTTGTCGGCCTCGCCCTCATAATTGATCTTGATGCAATAATAGTTTGTCTCGCGGAGACACGGTCCCTTCAACCAACCCTGATTTAGCGCGAGAACCGAGCCGCCTCCAATCAGGAGGATGGCGAGCAGGAGCGATTGCCAGCGCGCGCCCACGAGAAACAACAGACCCATCGCGGCGAGCAGCGCCGTCACACCCCAGATGATGTTATAGGTCCCAAACCACGAAATCAGGACAAACCCGGTGATGAACGTTCCGACAATGCTTCCCAGCGCACCGGCCGCATAAATCTTGCCGACCGTGCTTCCAGTCTTGGCAAGATCACTGACGGCGAGTTTTGCCACGATCGGCGAGAGCGTACCGAGAATGGCGCAGGGAAGAAAGAATAGGGCTGTAGTGAGCGCCAGCACCTCGACGACAATGGACCAATCACGCGGCGTCACGCGCGTAACCTGATCGACCCAGAGCACGCCGAGACAAGCCGCCGCCGCCAACAGGTAAATAATCCCCAAGAGGCGCAGTGACGCCCACCGGTCTGCCAACCGTCCGCCGACGTAATTCCCCAGGCTGATGCCGGCCAGGACTACGCCGATCACGCTCGTCCACGTGTACAGGGACGATCCCACGTGCGGCGCGATAATTCGTCCGGCGACCAGTTCCAGGATCATGATCGAACCGCTGGAGATAAAGACGATAATGTTCGGCTGCCAGAGCACGCCCCGGAGCGCCACCGCCGGTTGCGCTTCCGCCGCTTGTCCCGCCGCCACTTTGGGTATGGCTTGATCTGCCATTCGGTTATTCTCCAATGACTAGCATGTTCACACCACCCATTTGCCCGTGATTAGAGGCCGGACAAATGGGTTCAACTGCTTTTCCTCTCCAATCGTCGTCGGCGATCCGTGTCCCGGATAAACGACGGTATCATCTGCGAGCGGCAAGAGCTTGTCGCGAATAGAACTCATCAAGGTGGCGTAATCACCGCCGGGAAAATCCGTGCGCCCGATGCTCCCCTGAAACAGCGTATCACCCACAAAGACATTCTTTCCTTCCAACAGGCAGATCCCGCCGGGCGTATGCCCCGGTGTATGCAGTACCTTGAATTGCAGCGCTCCTACGGCGATCGTGTCGCCGTCCTTTAACAAACGGTCGGCGGGCGCGGGCTGGCTGATCCCCATTCCAAAAGACGCGGCGCTCCCTTTCGCCGCCGCCAGCACCGGAACTTCGTCGGCGTGAAGCATAAAGGGCGCGTGCGTCGTGGCGCGAATCTCGTTCAAAGCCAATATGTGATCGAAATGGGCGTGCGTATTCACAATCGCCGTTACCTTAAGGCGGTGTTGCTGGAGGGCATTGAGAATGTCGCGCGCGTTCCCTCCCGGATCGACGACAATCGCCTCGCGGGTCGTTTCATCTGCAAGGAGGTAACAATTCACGCCCAGCGGACCGACGAGCAGTGTTTGCAAAATCATCTCGGCTCCTTTTGGCAGTCGAGGCGGATTATAGGATTGATACAGCCCCTTGTCAACATCCGGCTCGATTTTGCGACCCGTGAAGGGGAGTGTTATAATTCCTGCCACTCGAAGACGAGAATCTGACCTTGAGGAGTTACATGTATACAGAGCCGCGCCCGCAACGGGGTGGATCCTCAACGCCCCTGCTGGTTATCGGCGCCGCCGTCGTGGCAGTGCTCGTCGTGTGCTGCCTCGGCGGACTCGCGATCGCCTTTTTCTCAACCGATGCATTGAAAAACCTCGCCGGAGTTTCCGGCGAGGCGACCACGCCAACCCTGGTTGTCGACGCCCAGTCCGCCGCGACGGACATCCCTCCAACCGGGTCCGCGAGCAACACAGTCACACGAAGCACCGCCACACCGACCCCCGCGGGCACTCTGAAAAAAACCGCTCCAACCGAAACGCCATTGCCGACGCCAACCACGGCGCCGATTCCCAAAACCAAACCGGTCAAGATGAACTCGCCGGAATATGGGGTGCAGGTCTTTATGTGGTGGCGCCCGGAAACTGCCGACCGCGACGCGGGTCTCGCCAAGGAAATCGGCATGACGTGGCTCAAACAGCAGTTCGCCTGGCGCGATATCGAAGGGGCGGGCAAGGGCAAATATGATTGGAGTCACCCGGACCTGGCCGTAAACACCGCGAACGCAAAAGGACTCGACTTGCTGGCGCGTGTGGATAATGCGCCAGAGTGGGCCGCCCCCGGGTGCTTTAATTCGGACAAAAAGACGATGGGTCCCGCCAAAAAGATGCAGGACTGGATCGACTTTTTGACCGCTTTTGTCACGCGGTACAAAGGACGCATCCGCGCCTATGAGGTTTGGAATGAGCCGAACCTGGCGCGCGAATGGTGCAGCCAACCGCCCAACCCGCAGGAGTATGCCAACCTTCTCAAAATATCCTACCAGACCATCAAAGCCATCGATCCGAACGCCGTCGTCATCAGCGCCGGTCTCACGCCGACGAGCCAGAACGATGCCCGCGCGATGCCGGACATGCAGTTTGTCGAAAGATTGTACGCGGCGATGAACAACAAGTCGGATGGATACTTTGACCTGTTGGGAATCCACGCGCCGGGGTACAAGGCGCCGCCGGAGATGAGCCCCGACGACGTCGCCAAGAATCCGGATTATAACAATCACGAGGGCGCCGGGGGGCGCATCTACTCGTTCCGCCACGCCGAAGACATCCGCAAAATCATGGTCGCCCACGGGGACAGCGCCAAGCAAATCGCCATTCTCGAATTCGGCTGGACGATGGACAATATCCATCCGGCGTATGCGTGGTTCAGCGTCGACGAGCAAACCCACGGCAAGTACATCGTCGACGCCTACACGTACGCCAAAAAGAATTGGGCGCCGTGGATCGGTCCCATGTTCGTCATCTATCTTGCCAACCCGGATTGGACCCAAGACAACGAAGAATTCTGGTGGTCCATTGACCAGCCGGACGGCATACCGCGCGCGGCGTGGGTGCGCCTCAAAGCCTTGAAGAAGTAGACCAACGGGCGCCTCCGAGACGGGATAGAGACTGTATGTCATCATCGGAACCACCCAAACAACCTATCGGTGCATTGGGCTGGACGGGCGATTTCTCCGGATGCCTGCAACATTCCGTGTTCATGATCATCGCCGCATTGATCTGGCTGGGCATCAACGTGCTCGTCCCTGCACCTAAGGCGACCATTACCCCATTCCCGACCTCTCCCTTGACGGCGCCGGCGAGTGGAGCTGCAACGCGCGCGATAACCGTCCCGCCGGTCACAACGCCGTTGCCTTCGCCGACCCTGCGGCGCTAGAGGATAGACTCCTAAAGTCTCCAAGGCTTCGGGAGTCTATCCTCTAGTCTGTGCCCCCGTAAAACTAAACGGCGGACTCTTCGTCCGCCGCTCTGCCCTGCTGTGCTTTACCTTTGCGCCTTGAAATCCACCCGGGTCAGGCAATTGCCCGTGCCCGCGTATGGAACCGGGGCAGCAATGCTGACCTGGGGGCTGGCTTGCCCTCCGCCCGCATCAAGCACCCACATGGTCCAGTTACCACCGGGCGGCGGAGCGAGGATGTTGTAAATCCCCGGAGGATCGGGAGGCCCTTTGCTAGTCACTCTGTCCATATTGCCGAGAGGTCCCCGGAAGCGAATCTGGACATCGGGCAAACCCCTGCCAGCCACGTCCACCACACGACCCCATATATAGTTGCGCGGGCAGGGATCACCGGTCGGAGCCAATTGTGGATCGGGGGGACCGGCGGCGGGGCAATACGTAAACCCGCTGCACGATTGCACGCTCACCGTCGGCACCGGCGCGGGGGAGGGCGCTGCCGGAGGGGGCGCCGGCTGGAGCGTGGGACTTGCGCCCCGCGGGACGGCGATTGTAGCAGCAGAAGTGATCGTCTGGAACGCTCCCAGCGGCGACGGAATGGGCGCACTGGTGGGAGGCGGCGCCGTCAACTGCGGTCTGGTCGGCTCCGGGGTATCGGTATTGAGGACGACGACGAGCAGAGTCGCGGGAGCGGCGGGGGAAGCGGGGGCAGCCACCGGGTTGATGCTGTTCCGGTACCCTGAAACCGCGACGTAGAGACCCAGGCAACAAATCGCAAGGATGACGACAAGGACGATTGCATAGGCACGATCTTGCATCGCGCTCCTTTGGTCGAGTGATCGTATCCGCTAAAATCATACCACGTCAAGAAGAAAAAGGCAAAAAATGGATTTGCAATTTGCCAATCGGCGTGCTATAATTGTCCGTGCGCTCGGGCGGTTGGCTCAGTTGGTTAGAGCGCGCGGTTCACATCCGCGAGGTCATAGGTTCGACTCCTATACCGCCCACAACGGTGCCGCGGCCCTCTCATCCTCAAAGAGCCGCGGTTCTTTGTAACGGCGAGCCTCCTTCACAAGCGGCTCCTAATTCTCTGGAGGTTTTGAGTGACCCAAATCATCCGCGCTTTGGCCGTCCCAACCGCGCGGGTCGAGAGTTCATTGGTGCGTGTGCGCTGGGTCTTGTGGTTGCTCGCCATCGGCGCTGCCTGGCTGGAAAGTTGGCCCGGGCCCATCCCATCACCCTTCTTGATTTGGGCCGCTCTCGCCGGATTCTTTAATCTCAGCGTCGGCGCCATCCTCCGATTCGTCCGCCACCCACCCCGCCGTCTTCCCGTTATGTCCTTTATTTCCGACCTCGTCTTTTACGGGATGTTGCCCTTGCTCGCAAGTTCGAGAACCAATCTGCTGGGCTACTTTATGATTTTCCCGGCGCTGGTCGGAGCCGTCCGGTTTGGTCCGCAGGTCGGACTCCTGGTGGCGGGTCTTTTCATCCTGGAACTGGAATTCGGCGAACTGATCCCCACGTTCGGATATCGCCCGGATGGCGGTCCCTTTACCGCCCTGCCCATCGCCGCCCTTCTCGCCGCGACCGGTATCGTGGGTTATTTGGTCCAGCATGAGAAAGAAGCGGCGATCAAACAAGCCGCGGGCGAACTGGACGACTTGCGCCGCGCCGTGGCAGGCGCCAAACTATTCTACGCGACGGCCCACAATCTCAGCACCTCCACGAGTTACGTTCCGGTGTTGGAAGCAATGCTGGAAGCGGGCGTCAAAGGACTCCCACCCGGTCGCCGCGAGGACGGACCACCGGTGGCGGTCGCGCTCTTCTTTGACGAGCACGATCGGGACAAGCGCTTGCGCGTGATCGCCTCCCGGCACCTGGACCGCCGCGACCTGGACGAGCTGATTCAGGGCAAATCCGGCATCGTGGGGCAGGCCTTGCAAACGGGCAACTCGGTCGTGTTTGATAACGTCTCCAAAGACCCGGAACTGAAAGTTTTTAGCGCGCTCAACCGCTGCCGCAGCGGCGTATGCTATCCACTTCAAGCCGGTTTGGAGCAATATGGGGTAGTCCTGCTGGCGGGCGCGGCGCCCCGCCGCCCTTCAGCACAGCACATGGAATTGATGCGCGCGTTTACCAACCAGGCCGCGCTCGCCTTTCAGAATGCCAAGCTCTACGAAAATCTGCGCCAGGAACATGACCAGACCATCCGCAGCGATAACGAGATGCGCGCCAAGCTCGCGCGCGATCTTCACGACGGCCCCACCCAAAAAGTTGCCGCCCTCGTCATGCAATTGGATTACATCAACCGCCTGCTCGATACCGATCTCCCCACCGTCCGCGTCGAAATCGAAAAGGCACGCCAAGTCGCCGAGCAAACCGTCAAAGAAATCCGCACCTCGCTCTTTGCACTGCGACCGCTCGCGCTAGAAACCAAGGGACTCTCCGCCGCGTTGACCCAGTTGTGCGAACGCCTTCACGACGTCGAGAATGTGCCGGTTCAGATTGAAGCGGGTGAATTCGGTCCCGAGCTGGACCCCAACATTTCCGGGACGGTCTTTGCCATCATCGAAGAGGCGGTGAACAACGCACGCAAGCACGGCGGCGGCGCGCCCATCTTTGTGCGCGTCGCGCGGCAGGACGGATCCCTCGTCGCCTACATCCAGGACCAGGGTCCGGGATTTGACCTGGACAAGGTAGTCAGTTCATACGAGGAACGCACCAGCCTTGGATTGCAGAACATGCGCGACCGCGCTCGCCTGATCGAAGCCGACCTGCGCATCGACTCTGAACCGGGGCGCGGCACGCGCATTACCCTGATCGTCCCGCTGCGCCCTCCCCCGGGAACAGAACCGCCATCGCAAAACCCCGAGCCCAAGTCGTGAGCGAGGTCATCCGACCGTGAATGTCACCGATCTGCTCTATTCGATTTCCCCGCGCCAGGCGCTGGCGTTCATTCTCTCTGCTTCCATTGCGCTCTACGCGCTGGCGGCGAACCTGGCAGAATACGGCCGCGAGCCACATGCAGGTCGCTTTGGTAATTTCCTGTACTGGGCACAAACGTCCTGGATCGCTCGCGCCCTGGGACACCTTCTCCGGTGGTTGTATTACCTGGCTCTGCCCTACGCCACCCTGATGCTTGGCTACAATACCGCCCGTGCGCTCGGCGTCTGGAATCTGGACTGGCTCGCCGCGCTGCCTGCCGCCATCGGGCTTGCCGTCGGCTCGGCGATTGTCATTCTATGGGTCTGGCGCCCCTATGCCCGCACCGAGCATCCGCATGCCCTCGACGAAAGCCGCTGGAACTGGGCGCGCCATATCGTAGAGTTGATTTACCAGCAGGCGCACTGGGCTTTTTACCGCAGTGGACCGGTCCTCTGGCTGGGCGATTATTATTTAGGGAGTCTTGCGGGGCTCGCCCTCGCGCTGGTCGAAGGCTGGACCAATCCATCCGTTCGCGAGAGCGCGCGTGACACGACTCGCGCCGATGCGCCCTTATGGACCGGCAGCCTGGCCGTCGTCAGCACGGTGCTCTTTATCTTCACGCAGAACTTTTGGTACTGCCTCGCCTTGCACCTGATCCTCGACCAGGGCTTGCGCCGCGTCATCGGATTCCCCCACGTCGCCCCCGCGGAGGAAGATATGCTTCCTGAAGTCGATCCCAACCCGTTGAACGCCGGAGAACCCATCCAGGAATAACAAAGCGGCTGCCCGATTCAAGCAGCCGCTTTCATTTACTGCCGATTGCCGCCTCACGGCGTTATTTGATAACAAACGACAACGCAATCAACACTATAAAGAAGAACCCGGCGAATAGGGCAATCCGCTTCAAGTCGCTATAGATGTGAGAGTAATCAAACGTCATCGGCGTGACCGCCCGGCTGGGACCGAACGTTGGACGCATGCGGACCGGCGCCTGTTCCACCACTTGCGCTTCCGGCATCTGATTCTCTACCGTCTGAACGTCCGCTGGCTGGACGGCGCGGCGCATGGCCGCGCGTTGTTTCATCTTGCGGGTTTTCTTCGGCATGACCGTACTCCTAATAGATAGATTCCTTCACGAGAACACCTGCATAATAACTCAGAAACACTCAGGGC
>JBLMXX010000067.1:0-11368 GCA_050257995.1 Acidobacteriota bacterium
CTCATTCGTAATGGACCCGCGGCAATTCAGCGATGTTGATCTCGTCGAGCCGGTCAGGGCCGAGCGCCTGGACCCGACTCAGGACCGCGCCGGCTTCGTCCATCAACCTCTGCACGTCGACTCCCATGCAGCGCGGCGCATAAGGCTCTAAATAGCGAATTCCCCGCGTCAACACCTTGATTATTCCACGGTAATTGTGGCGCGTGAGGTGGTGAAAACCCACCCCGACCTGCAGAATTCCCTTGTAGAAATTGCGGATAGACTGGTCCTGTTCGCCGCGCCAGACGTTCTCAAGCGTCTCGTGCTGGTGCCAGTATTCGCCACGATTAAACTGCTCGAAAGCGTGCAGCATCGGCGGGGTGGGATTATCCCGACAACGCGAAATCTGATCAATATTCATTCTATATCACCGGGACATGCACTGTCAAGCAAAGCCGGAAAATCCGAGCCGACTCTCACGTTCTCCGAGAGAAATGGAAAATCATCAAATCGATATTGGCTCGATCTGAACCAACGAAAGATCCATCCACTGCTTGTGAGGGATCGCCATACGTCCGAAAGCAAACTCGCGTCCCGGTCCCATGATCGCCAGGTTGTTGTCGATCCAGGCGACAAAACCCAGCGGGACATCCGGCGGATGCGGCGCGCACAGGACCTCCGCGTCGTCTACAAAAAAGATCGCCTCCTGCGCGAGCCAGTCGATCCGGTACGTGTGCCATTCGTCCAGCATCACTTTATCCAAAACCTTTTCGCGGGCGTGGACGCGTGTCTGGGCGAGACGAAAGACCAGTTTGCTCATCCCCGGCAATCCAAAAACAAAATTGCCGGCAGCCATCGTAACAGGGTCAGCCCTCCCGCCATTCAGGGTTGCTGCTTTCCAGCCGTGCCCGCGTACCCCGGGCTGGAATGCCATGTCGCTCTGCGGAGAGGCATAAAAGAACCAAAGTGCGTTGGGAGGTACTTGCACGTTGCCGATCCAGTCGAACGGATCATTCCAAAAACCAAAACCCGCCGTCCCCAACATCTCGCCGGCGGAGTGACTCATCCTCGCGCAAACCTTCATGCGGAGCGGCGGCTTCCACGGAAGTCTTGACCGCGGGACTGTCCGATGATCGTCTAATTCTGCATCCGACAACTGCCCCTCTTCTGCGCCTTCCAAAACAAACCGGAACTTTTTCGGACGATTCTCAATATCGGCATGACCGGTCGCAAACCGGACCCAGTACGGCGCGGCACCACATTCAAAATTATCGTCGATTCTCACTCCGCCTCAAGCTCCTGTATACCTGGATAAAAGGGCCGGCAGTTCCGCCGCCAGACGGGAGCGCGCCAATACCTCGTCGCAGCCGGCATTTTTGGCTGCTCGCATCAATTCCACATTTTTGTGCGACCCAAAGGCAATCACGCGGGCGCCCGCTGTCCGGGCAGCCTTTACTGTCCGATCCCATTCGGGCGCATCAAGCGCGACGATCACAAGTGCGGGCACGAGTCGCGCGACGGCGGCATCCGGATCCTGTCCCGGTTCGAGCGGCTGAATGGTATGTCCCAGCCTCTTCGCCGTGTCTTCGATCCGAGTCCCAAACATCAGGTCGGGGACGTAAGCAAGGATGACTGCCATGCTGCCCCACTCACACCGTCAGAACGATCTTGCCAAACCGCTCTCCGCTCTCCATCCGGACATGCGCATCGCGAGCGCGTTCGAGTGGAAATACAGTATCGATCACGGGCTTGAGTTCGCCGCGCAACACCAGTTTCATCACATCCCGGAATTCGGACTGGCTTGACATGGTCGACCCCAGGATGTCAATCTGCTTCCAAAAGATGTACGCAATCTCTTCCTGGGGGTGGGGTCCCGTCGTTGCACCGATGACGACCATGCGCCCGCCGCGTTTGAGAGCGCGAATGGATTTCAACCACGTCGCCGCGCCGACGGAATCAAACACCACGTCAACTCCGCGCTTGCCGGTCTCGACAAATAACTGCCGGTCCCATTCCAGAGTCTTGTAGTTGAGGACGACGTCAGCGCCGATCTCTTTAGCCCTTTTGAGCTTTTCATCTGTCGAAGATGTGGTAAACACACGCGCCCCTGCCCGCTTGGCGATCTGGATCGCGGCGGTAGAAGTGCCTGCTCCGGCACCGACCACCAGCACATCCTCTCCCGGACGCAGCCGCGCCCGTGAGATCAGGGCGCGCCAGGCAGTCAGGTAAACCAATGGCGCCGCCGCGGCGACCTCAAACGAGAAATCCGCCGGAATCGGCAGGACATTGACCGCCGGCACCCGCACAAATTCAGCCGCCGCGCCAGCCAAGTGTTCGCCGAGGATCTGGAATTCCGTACAAAGGCTTTGTTGACCCGCCAGGCAAAAACCACAATGACCGCATGAGAGACCCGGATTGACGGTGACAGGCTGACCCACCGACAACCCTCGCACATTCGACCCTACTTCGGCAATCACCCCCGCCGCATCGGAGCCGGGAATGTGCGGCATCGGCAGTTTCAACGCCGGCGACCCGTTGCGCACAAAGAGGTCCAACTGGTTCAGTGCAGTGGCTCGCACGTTGACGAGCACATCCTCCGGCCCGATGGTCGGACGGGGCAAATCCACGATCTGTAGTTTGTCGATACCACCATGCTCGTAAATGGCAAGTGCTTTCATGAGGCCTCCTTGTTTACTCCTTCTCCCTTCCATCCCCTCCGGGAGTGGGATCGGTTGCGCGGACTACCCTAGCACGTGTGAGGTCGATCAAATCTCGGACCGCCAACTGCAAGTCGATCCCCCGTTGCCCCGCGCTGATGTGAATTTGTTCCAGGGTGAGCGCAGGCTCGTCGATGCAAATCTCGAATCCACGGTTCATTAGGGCAAGCGCACTGATCCCACCGACCTGCAAGCCGGTCAGCGACTCTGCCTCGCGCTGGGTCGCCATGCGCAATTTCTTTTCATGCAGCGACCGGGCAAGGTGCTTCAAATCAACTTCCCGCTCTGACGCGATCATCACCAAGACCGGTTTCCCCTTTTTCGGCAGCTCGCGCAATATAACGAGTGTCTTGTAAACCGATTGGACGGGCGCGCCCAGCAGATGCGCGGCGTCCGTGGCCGAGTGAAACTCGCCGGAAGTGTCATACGTCTTTGCCACGTATGGAATTTTGCGGGATTCGAGCAAGCGCATGGAATTCAATTTGTCCGTCACAACGCATCCACCATCGCGTGCAATAGGGCAACCGGCCAGATGTTGCGGGTTCTCTGGTAGACAAACCCAAAGGCAAAGCCAAATCCCATTTGGAATGTCAATACCGTGATCCAGGTTTCCCGCCAGTCTCGATTCGTAAAGACCAGATAGTCAATCGCGAGATGCGACAAGCCAAAGATGGCAGCCGAGCCAAACAGTGCCCACCCCGGTCGCCGCCACCACGCTTCCAAACGCGTGAGCAGGAATGCCCGGAACAGGTATTCTTCGGGCAAGCCCGCAGCGAAGAAATAATTACCGATCCCTTGGACGAAGGGGAGCAATTTGTCGTGGTGTAAATACAGCCCATACGCTCCGATCCCCAACAAGACCGGCAGGGCAATCCACCAGGCGCGCAAGTCCGGCGCGATACCTTGGGAGCGCAAGTTGTAACCCATCGCGCGCAAGAAAATAAAAGGAACAAGAGTCATTTCGATCAATTTGGGGATTATCTCAAATTCCCAGTCATCAAAGCACTTGAGATCGGACGGCAGGAAAGGCAAGATCCTGGCGCAAGTGATTGTACGCCACTCGACCCAGATCAAGACCAGCGCTATTGCGAGGATGGATTCCAGGGCGGGGCGATTGACCTCCGGGCGGGGCGCCGCACCGGAACGCGACATCCACCAGAATACAAAGATAACAAATGCAATCTCGCCAATTGAACCGATCCAGTCCGTTCTTTGACGTAGAAATAAAAGCGCCCACCAGGGTATCAAGAACAAAATAATGGCGGCCAGCGCCGCCCGGTCGCGCACCACTCTTGAAATCGCCCCCCGTGAATCGGCAAAGATTGAACGAGCATAACCGAGAAGCGAGAAGTGGGGTAGGTGAAAATGGCTGCCAATGACTTTGGGCGCGCTGTGAGTGCTTTCAGTAGACATTATGTAGGATCTGTCACTCTCTAAAAAGTCCAAACGGCTTGAGAATAACCCGTATTTTTGTTCCCCAAGAAACAGATTCCGCCAAAAACCGGGGCAAGTTTGTATTTACAAGATAGACGCCGATGAGAATTGTCAGACCGCCCAGCAACGTGACCGGCGCGAACGCCTCGCCCAGCACAATGTTTGCGACAATGACCGTGACCAGTGGCTCCAGGTAGATAAAGGCGGACACTTGGGAAGCATCGATCTGCGCGAGAGCGTCGTACCAAAAAATGTATGCCAGGCCGGAACAAAATAGCCCCAGGAATGCAACTGCCAACCAGCCCCCGGTGGACAGGCGTCCGATTTCGTTCCAACCCTGCCCGACTGCAAAGAATGGCAGGATGAACAACCAGCCAAAGAACATCACATAGCCCATCATCAGCGTTGGCGGCAGTCGCTTGAGCATCGGCTTGCTTGCCACCGAAAAAATCGCCCAGTTCAGCGCGCTGGCGAGAGCGAGCAGGTCGCCCGTCGTGCTTGGCAGGTGAAGTGTTTCGGGCGAGAGGGTGCCTTTGGTAACAACGAGGACCGCTCCGGCGAAGGCAATCAAGAGACCGAAAACCTTGGTTGCGCCAAAGGGCTCGGAAAGGAAGATCCGAGCCAGAATGGCAGTAAAGACCGGAGTGAGCGCGACCAGCCACGCCATGCTTCCGGCAGACGTGAACATCAGACCGGTTGCTTGTAAGCCCTGGTGAATCGAAATACTGATCGCGCCAAGCACGGCGAGCAAGGCAAGATCGGGCGCGCTGACAAACCTAAAGATTTTCAAGACCGATATCGCGGACGCCAAGACGGCAATGCCCATGGCGAATCGCAACACTATGAGGGTAACGGGGTGGATCTCACGCAACGCCGTTTTAGTCGCGACAAACGAAGCACCCCAGAACAATGCCGCCGCGAGTGCCTTGCCGCGATTCAGAGTTTCAGGGTACATTGTCTCTCCGCTATACTGGATGGCCGGCATTATAGCATGGAAACGACGCGGTCTCAAGCCAATCACCGCTGTGCAGGTTGTCGAAAATCTCACACGGCGCGATAATCAGGTGACGCTTCTGGCTGCCGTGATTGTGACCAAGCACGGCTCGGCGCGAGCCCGATTCAGGCAGAAAAAGCACAAGATCTTCATCAGTCCTTCACACCCACCGTCTAGAATTGACTAAAGCAGGCGGTGAGGACCGAGGTTGCCGTTGATGAGCAAAAAGATTCTGGTCGTGGACGATGAAAAAAAGATTGTAAACGTCGTGCGGGGGTACCTGGAGCAAGCCGGATTCAGCGTGGTTGTGGCGTCGGACGGCAAGCAGGCGCTAACCGTTTTTCGCCATGAGCAACCGACCCTTGTGCTCCTCGATCTGAACCTGCCAGGCATCGACGGCCTTGATGTAGCGCGGGCGCTGCGCAAAGAATCGTCCGTGCCGATCATCATGCTCACAGCGCGCGTCGAAGAGGCGGATCGCCTTATCGGGCTTGAACTCGGCGCGGACGACTATATCCTCAAACCCTTTAGCCCGCGTGAAGTGGTGGCGCGAGTGCGCGCAGTGTTGCGGCGCGTCGAGGGTGAAGCGGCAACCTCCGAGCAACTACACGCAGGCGACCTCACACTCGATCTGAGCAAGCACAGCGTCACATTGGCAAACAAACCGGTCGAGCTGACGCGGACCGAATTCGACCTGCTCGCGATCTTGATGCAAAACCCCGGGCGTGCCTTTACGCGGATGCAATTGCTCGACCGCGTGCAAGGACAGACTTTTGAAGGCTACGAACGCACCGTGGACGCGCACATCAAGAACTTGAGGCAAAAGATCGGCGATTCTCCTCAGACCCCCCGGTATATTTTGACCGTCTTTGGCGTCGGATACAAGTTCGCCGAGGATGCGGGATGACCCGGAGCCTTTTCTTTCGAATGATGGGCGCGTTCGCCCTCGTCATCGTCGTCGGGTTCGCTATCGTTTATGTGATCGCGAATCAGGCGACCGCCAACGAATTCCGCGTTTTCATGTTTCGCGGTCAGATGGTCGCGGAGCAGGACATTGCGAACCAGCTTGCGGACTATTATCGCGCCCGCGGCAATTGGAACGGCGTCGAGACCGTCCTGCAGCGCAACGCCAATCCATCTGGGGGGATGGGGAGCGGCTCGATGATGGGAGGCGCCATGATGGGCGCGCCGCGCCTGTGGCTCACCGATACGCGCGGGATCGTCGTCGCGGGGACGGATAACAGCCGGCAAGGACAGCCGGTCACGTCAGCGGAATTGGCAAATGGCACGGCGATCCGCGTGAACGGGCAAACAGTGGGAACCCTGCTCGTTAATGCGGGCGCGACAAATGCCGCGACGGATCCGTCATCCCAGGATTTCCTCAACCGGGTGAATCGTTCGTTATTATTGGCAGGCTTGGCGGCGGCAGTCATCGCGCTCGCGCTCGGGTTCGTCCTTTTTCGCCAGATCACCGCGCCGCTCGATGCGCTGACGCAGGCGACACAAAAAATCGCGGCTGGCGACTTGAGGACGCGCGCGGAAGTCAAAGGCGACGATGAAATCTCCCGCCTGGGTCGTTCATTCAACGCGATGGCGGAAAACCTGGAACGCTCCGAGACCGCGCGGCGAAACATGCTCGCAGATGTCGCGCACGAATTACGCAATCCGCTCGGCGTGATTCAGAGTCATCTCGAGGCAATGCTAGACGGGGTCTTCCCATCGACGCCGGAACAGATTGCCTCCCTGCACGACGAGACGATGCTCCTCACGCGACTCGTGGACGACCTGCGCCAAGTCGCGCTCGCCGATGCGGGACAGCTAAGCATCCACCGCTCACCCACCGATCTCGGCGCACTGGTCGCGCGGGTGACAGATGCGTTTCAGGCACAGGCGGCAGAACACCAGGTCGCGCTCCGATGCGAGGTCGGCGCAACTCTCCCCATGGTTGATGTCGATGCGGAGCGGATCGAGCAGGTCTTGCGGAATCTGATTTCCAACGCGTTGCGCTATGTGCCGCCGGGCGCGCGCGTATCGGTAACCGTGAGCCGCGAAGCAAATTCGGCGCGGGTCGAGGTCAGCGATACGGGACCCGGTATCCCCACCGATGCGCTGCCGCACGTATTTGAGCGCTTCTGGCGCGGCGACAAGTCCCGCGCCCGCGCACTTGGCGGTTCGGGTTTGGGACTCGCCATCGCGCAACAATGGATCGAGGCGCACAGCGGTCGGATCGGCGTCAAAAGCCAGGTTGATGCAACGCCAACGCACCAAGGGGGTACGACTTTTTGGTTCACGCTGCCGCTTTAGTCAGTGGAAAGGACACGGCGCGGCGGGGGCAGGCCTTCGCCGTTTTTCTTTTTGCGTGCGAGTAAGCCATTTGGCGCGGTCGAAAACGCACCATTTGGCGGTTGTGTCCTCTTCGATTTGGTGTTAACCTACAAAATGGTGTCCGGCTCATTGACGGCGGAGACGGACCGTCCTATACTTGAAGCGGGTATACCAACCGGTGGAGGGACAGATGCGAAAGACAATCTTTCTGGCAATCGGAATAGCTCTCGCTTTCGGACTGGGCGCGTGCAGCAGTCAACCGGCGGCGACCACCGGCACGCAAGTGAGCGCGGCGGGCGGGACGTATACGAATGTGACACCCGCGCAGGTAAAGCAGATGCTCGCGACGAAAGATTTCTTTCTGGTCAACGTGCATGTCCCTTATGCAGGCGAACTGGCTCAAACCGACGCTTTCATCCCGTACACGGACATCGAGCAAAATCTTGCCAAACTGCCGGCTGATAAGCACTCCAAGATCCTGCTTTATTGCAGCTCAGGGCACATGAGCGGGATTGCGGCAAACACCTTGGTGAAACTCGGCTATACGAACGTTTGGAATCTCGACGGCGGGATGGTGGCATGGCAGAGCGCCGGGTACACGTTGATTCAGAACCAGAAGTAAAGATCGCGGGGGGAACATCGTGAAAGAAACCATTCTGAAAATCGACGATTGGAAGTCTATCCTGGACGCGCAGTGCATCGAGCATTGCCTGATGATGCACGACGGCGTTCAGCATGTCGAAGCAAGTTTCGTCAGCGGCACGGCGACGGTGCATTATGATGAGGCAAGAGTCTCACTTGCAGATTTGAAAACCTGGTTGGATCACGCGGGCTTTGATTGCTCAGGCGAATGCCATCCTGCGCACCTCGTCAAGCCCGGCGACCCACCCGCGATGGCCATGGATCATACCATGCACATGGGACACGCGATGGCCGCACCTGCCGCGCCAATGGAACATGCCGAACATGCAGCGCATGAGGCGCACGCGATGCCGATGCCGGACGCGCCAGCCAAGCCGGCGGAACACGCCGCGCACGAAATGAACGGCGAGATGGCGGGCATGGCACATGATATGGGGCACGGCGCCGGAATGTCCATGGACGCGATGGTGCGCGACATGCGCAATCGCTTTCTCGTCGCGCTCGTCTTCGCCATTCCCATCTTCCTCTACTCGCCGCTCTTCACCGATTTTTTCAAGATCGTTTTGCTGGTGCCGTTCGGGCTGAACACCAAGGTCTTTTCATTCATCCTCGCAACGCCGCCGATCTTGTACAGCGGGTGGGTCTTTTACATCGGCGCGTGGCGCGCGCTCAAGAATCGCACGCTGAACATGGCAGTGTTGATCGCACTCTCCGTGCTCGCCGGGTATCTCTTTAGCGTTGCTGCGACATTCCTGTTTGAAAGTGAAGTTTTCTACGAGGCGTCCGCGCTCCTACTCGTATTCGTCCTGCTCGGTCACTGGTTCGAAATGCGGGCACGTTCGGGTGCATCAGCCGCGATTCAGGCGCTGCTCAATCTCGCTCCGCCAATGGCGACCGTCATTCGCAACGGGCAAGAGGTAGAGGTACCCACATCCGAGGTCCAGCTGAATGACATTGTGCTAATACGCCCTGGGAACAAGATCCCGGTGGACGGCGTCGTAACTGAGGGCGAATCTTCCGTGGACGAGTCTATGATCACGGGCGAGAGTTTGCCGGTCTCGAAACATACAGGCGACAGCGTGATCGGCGCGACGATCAACAAAACGGGCACGTTCAAGTTCAAGGCGACCAAGATTGGCTCGGACACGGCGCTCGCGCAGATCGTCAAATTGGTGCAGACCGCGCAGAACTCGAAAGCACCGGCACAGCGATTGGCGGACCGCGCGGCGCAGTGGCTTGTCGCCGCGGCGATTGGGATTGGACTGCTGACGTTCGCCGGGTGGTATTTGTTCGGTAGAGAGTTCGTCCCAACAGGCACTTCGCCTTTTGTCTTCGCGCTGACACTCGCGATCACCGTGGTCGTTATCGCCTGCCCCGATGCGTTGGGGCTCGCAACGCCGACCGCGGTGATGGTCGGTACGGGACTGGGCGCGCAGAACGGCATCTTGTTCAAGAACGCGACCGCGCTCGAGCAAACGTCGAAAGTGGGCGCGATCATATTCGACAAGACGGGCACGCTGACCCGCGGGCAACCCGAGGTCACGGATACGATGACCAATGGGCAAATGACCGATGACCAATTACTGCAACTCGTCGGTTCGGTGGAACAAGCCTCCGAACATCCACTGGCCCAGGCGATTGTTAACAAAGCCAAATCGCTAAACCTCGCGTTAGTCGCGCCACAAAATTTCGATTCGATCCCCGGGCACGGCGCGAAAGCGCAAGTCAACGGCGAAAATATCGTGGTTGGCAACCGCAAGCTAATGAAGGATAACAACGTCGCGTTCGATGGCTTGCAGTCGTCGGCGGATACGCTCGAAGGCGCAGGGCGGACGGTTGTTTACGCAGCCGTGGAGGGCAAATTGGCGGGACTGGTCGCGATTGCCGACGCGCCGCGCGAAACATCCAAAGAGACGGTCGCCAAGTTACGCGGGATGGGCATCCAAGTGGCAATGTTGACCGGGGACAATCGCGCGACCGCCGAACGGATTGCCCAAGGACTGGGCATTGAGACGGTGTTCGCCGATGTGCTCCCGGGTCAAAAAGCCGACAAGGTCAAGGAATTGCAGGCGAACGGCAAACGAGTCGCGATGGTGGGCGACGGGGTGAACGATGCCCCTGCACTGGCGCAAGCGGATGTCGGGATCGCCATCGGGGCAGGCACAGATGTGGCGATGGAGACGGCGGACGTCGTCCTGATGAAGAGCAATCCCTTCGACGTGGTCAAGGCGATTGAATTATCCAAGGCAACGGTCGCCAAGATGACGCAGAACCTGTGGTGGGCGGCGGGCTATAACACGATCGCGTTTCCGATCGCGGCGGGCGTGTTCTATCCAGCCTTCGGCTTGATGCTGCGCCCCGAAATCGGCGCGATTGCGATGAGCGGCAGTTCGCTCATCGTCGCCGTGAATGCGCTACTGCTCAAGAACACGCGGTTGGACCACCAAGCGGCAAAAGCGTGAGTTTGGGATCGCGCATCATAATCTCACGGCGCCTTCACACGATCTTCACATCCCATTGGTAAAATACGTGTAGAAAACTCGACGGAGGCAAAAATGAAAAACACAGGCCAAGTTATTGGCATTATCCTGATAGTCGTCCTTGCAGTATTGCTGCTCGGCGGCGCGGGGATGATGGGTTTTGGCGGGTTCGGTATGATGGGCGGGTATGGCGGCTATGGTGGAATGCATGGCATGATGGGCGGCTATGGAGCGCAAGGATTCGGATTCAATCCGTTCGGCGCGATCCTATCGCTCGTCTTCTGGGGGCTCATCATCGCCGGCGTGGTGCTCCTGTTCGTCTGGCTCGCGCGCAGTGGAGGACACACTTTATCGGGCGCGCCCTCAGGCGACGCCGCGCTAGAGATTTTAAAGGCGCGGTACGCGCGGGGTGAAATCACCCAGGAGCAGTTCAACACGATCAAGCACGATTTGGGGGTGTAAGATGATGGGTGGGTTTGGTTTTGGAGGAATGTTACTCGGCGGGTTGCTCATGCTCGCCTTCTGGGTGCTCTTGATCGGCGGCGCGATCTGGCTCGTGGTGACATTGGCACGCAGTAGTCAGTTGACGCCGGGCGCGCATACTGCAGGTCAGACACCGCTGGACATCTTGAAGGCACGCTACGCCAAAGGCGAGGTTACGAAAGAGCAATTCGAGGAAATGAAACGCGATCTCGGCGCATGACACAAATTCTTGCCGAAGCGACCCTGACGAATGGGGCAGGCTCGCCGTTCCGATCCAGGAGGCGGCGAGTCTGCATTTGTCATTTCGGGGCTAG
>JBLMXX010000068.1:0-3457 GCA_050257995.1 Acidobacteriota bacterium
CAGGATGTGTGGGGCTATGACTTTGGGGGCGACGATAACGTGCTGGAAGTTTACGTCGGCTATTTGCGAAAAAAGACAGAGGCCGGGAGCGAGGCGCGCCTGATCCAGACGGTGCGCGGAGTCGGCTATGTGATCCGGGAGGAATAGCATGTCCATTCGGTTGCGCCTCACCCTGCTTTACAGTGGGATCCTCGCACTCACTCTGATTGCGTTTAGCACATTACTCTACGTGACCCAGTCCCGGCTGACGTATGACAACATCAAGACGAATCTGGAGCGCCAGGTGGCAGGCTTTGCGAATCCCCGGCGTTTCCCGGGATCTTTCGGCGAACCCCCGCCGGGCGGCTCTCCCGCGGGCGGTACCGGCAATTTGCAGGGACGTTGGACACAGATCCGCAAGCTCGATGGGACAGTGAGCGCACGAACACCGGACCTGGCGGATACCACCTTGCCTCTCAGCGAGGCGGGACTGCGTTCAGTGCGGAATGGAACGCCGTGGGTGGAAACGGCGCAAGTTGATAATGAGCCGCTGCTGATCTACAGCCAACCCTTCACAGGGTCCGGCGGCACGGTCCAAATTGTGCAGGTCGCCAGTCCAACGGCAGAGCGTGAAATTGCTTTGGGCATCCTGCGCCTGATTTTGATTGTAGGAAGTAGTCTTGCCATCGTGGCCGCGTTCGCGATCGGCTGGGTATTAGCCGGAATATCCCTGCGTCCGATCCATCGCCTGACTCAGACTGCCCAAGCTATCGGTGCCGAACGGAACTTTGGCCGTCGCGTCCAGCACACAGGTCCGAACGACGAGATCGGAGAATTGGCCGTCACCTTCAACGGCATGTTGACCGAACTAGAGTCCGCGTATCGCCAGGTCCAGCAGGCACTCCAGGCTCAGCGGCGCTTTGTCGCCGATGCCTCGCACGAACTGCGCACTCCGCTCACGACGATCCGCGGCAATATCGAGCTGCTGGGACACGAGCCGCCCATCGAGCCGAAAGAACAGGCGGATATTTTGGTGGATGCGAAGGATGAAGTAGACCGCCTCATTCGCCTCGTGAACCAACTCCTGGTGCTCGCGCGCGCGGACGCAGGGCGTGCCCTGCGTCGCGAGCCGGTGACGCTCGAGCCGCTGATTGAAGACGTGCATCGGCAGATCAAGCTGCTTGCGCCGGACAGGATCATCGTAAGTGAGGCAGCGCCGGGGGCTGCAGTGATGGGAGATAGCGATGCCCTAAAACAGGTGCTGCTGATCCTGCTCGACAACGCGCTGGCCCACACGCCGGCGAATGCCACCATCTCCGTGGAGACGTCCGTAGAGGATCAGTGCGTGGTGATTGGCGTTCGAGATACGGGGCCGGGGATCGAACCGGACCGGCTTCCGCACATCTTTGAGCGCTTTTATCGGGGCGACGTGTCGAGGAGCGGAACAGGGGCCGGGCTGGGGCTTTCCATCGCCAAGGAATTGGTGCAAGCCCAAAACGGATCGCTCGTTGTTTCCAGTGAGTCCGGGCAGGGCAGTGTCTTTACCGTGACCATGCCGCGCGCGGCCAGTTCGATCCAGGCGCAGGCCTCGAAATTGCCATAGAACAATGGTCGCGGAAAATGAAAAAATGAAATTTGTTTATCCAGCCGTCTCAGAAATGAAAAGCAGCCGATTATTCGTCGGCTGCTTTCTTGCTGTCTGGCTTGGTATTGAACCCTAACTCAGGATCGGCAATGAGGGGTCTGCCTGGAAGGCGCGTTGGATGGGTTTTGGCCGTGGTAGTTTTTCTATACTTGCGCGTAGGGCGCCTGCGATGGCAGCAAACGCCTGCGCTGCCGGTGCCTCCGGTTTGCCCAATATCACAGGCTTGCCTTGATCGCCTCCCACACGCGCCGATTCGTCCAGCGGGATTTCGCCGAGGAAAGGGACCTCTAGCCGTTCACTGAGCCGGCGCCCGCCCCCGTGAGCGAAAATCTCGTGCCGTTTGCCACAGTCACTGCAAACAAAGTAGCTCATGTTCTCGATCACGCCGAGCACCGGTACCGCGAGCTGCCGAAACATCTCCGCGCCTTTGATCACGTCTGCCAACGCGACCTCCTGCGGCGTGGTCACGAGGATGGCACCCGCAAGCGTCAGGGATTGGACGAGCGAGAGTTGCACATCGCCTGTGCCGGGCGGCAAATCCACGATCAAAAAGTCCAACTTGCCCCAAACGACATCGGTCAGGAACTGGTGCAGTGCTTGCGACAACATCGGACCGCGCCAGATCACTGGCACATCCGCCGGGACGAGTAGTCCCATGGACATTAGTTTCACGTTGTGCGCGATAATGGGAATGATCTGCTCGCCAAAAGCCATCGGCTGCTCGCGCGTGCCCATCATGAGCGGGATATTCGGTCCATGCACATCTGCATCGAGCAAGCCGACTTGGGCGCCTTGCTTTGCGAGCGCGCACGCGAGGTTCACGGCGACGGTGGACTTGCCGACACCCCCTTTGCCGGAAGCAACGGCAATCGCAAATTGAACGTCGAGATTCTCAATCCTATCCGTAAGCGGCGGGCGCGGGACGTGCCGTACCCCCCAATCGATCTTGACCTCCCGAATGCCCTCGACCCCTGCAAGGGAGGCACGTACCTGGCGCTCGATGGGCGCACGCACCGGCGCGCCGACTTCATCCAACAGAATGGTGAACGAGACCTTCCCGTTGTCCACGACAAGGTCTTTGATCATCTTTAATTGAACAATATCGCGTCGCGTTTCCGGCTGGACAACGCGCGAGAGTGCGGTCAAGACTTGCGTAGTATCCACGGGCGGGGGCTTTTTAAAGTGATTGAACATGGCTAAGAATGCGTTATCCGTAAAATGGGAATTTTACTATCTACTTCACTGGATCGGCACCCGCGCGTACCCGCGTGCTTGAGCGACATAATCTAAATGCACCGTCGCCAAATCCTCCACCGGTAGGAGGTCCGCGGGAGTGGGCGAGAATGCTGCACTGACCTTGAGATAGCCGCCGCACTTGTCGCACACTTCAATCCGGTGCTGATCGCGCTCGCCATCGGGATAAAAATAGCTCTGCGTGTTATGGTCATTATTGCCGCAGTACATGCATTGCAGTCGAGGGAACTGCCAGTCGGCGCCGCACTGCGCGCAGCGCAGATGCTTGACCTGATCGTTGTCCTGCAATTCTCCCAGCGTCGCGGCAGACCCACAGACCGGGCAATACCCGCGCTGCCACTCAACACCATCCAAGAGGGGAGCCAACTGTCTGTGCCACTCGCGCCAGGCGGGTCTGAGCGCATTCCGGGCAATGGTCCACGCTAGGGCTGCATCGAGTTGCAGACTCTGGACCAGCACGGCGGCGTATCCTTCCTCACCCGCGGCGACACGCGGCAAGAGCGCGCGGGTGTCGAGCGTTCCTTGTTCCAGCGCCAGGCGAATCTGGCGGGCGGCGACGGCGCGCAGCGTTGCGCTATC
>JBLMXX010000069.1:0-4432 GCA_050257995.1 Acidobacteriota bacterium
CCATGCACGTTGACGTCGAACATTTTTTGCACCTGATCGTCAGCGAGTTCTTCGACTGCCCCACGCAAGGCATATCCGGCATTGTTGACCAGGACATCGATCCGCCCGAATTGCCGAAGGACGCTTTCGACCGCCGCGTTGATTGAATCTGGTCGAGTGACATCCAGTGGCAGCTTGAGCCCCGCCTGGAGATCATTCAGGGTGTCTACCTTTCTGGCCGTCGCGGCGACGGCGTAACCGGATTGAGTTAGCCGCTGAGCGAGATCGCGTCCAATCCCCGTGGAACAACCCGTAATTAGAACGATCTTTGACACTTTTGCTCCTCACGTGCTCATTTTGCTCTTCTCTCTCTCAAGATTAGGGCAGTTCAGATTCTTCACAGTATACTGCTTCTTGCGCTTTTGTGCATCCTCCAGATAATGGAGGCCGTCTAGTCCCCATGCGCAACAAGCGTTCCACCTCAAAAGTTGTATGCCTTTCGTCTTTGGATTTTTGAAATTTGTATAAGATATGTTATACTCGAAATATGTTTCATGCCCCGCCCGCCAGAGAAAGACGCCGGCACTATTTCCGTTTTGGAGGTCCCCCGATGAGTAGCCTCGATTCTCCCGCCATGGTGATGCCCTCGGTCTCGGACTTGGAGCAGACCATGAGCCAAATTCAGGGTATCTACGCGGCACGCGTGGTCTTTGACGAAAATCACGAACTGTGCGAGGTGCATCTGGTGGCTTCCGTGGACCGCCCGCCCAAGCACCTGGTCCGCGATATCGAGACCTTAGTCTATGTCAAGCACGGGATCAAGATTGATTATCGCAAGGTCAGCTTAGTGCAGTTGAATGAAGTGGACCTGCACCGCCTCCCGGTGGCGCGTCCAGAGATCCGGCACGTGGTCGAAGACAGCATGGGGGATCAAAAGCGCGTGACGGTGGAGATCCAGGCGGCTGGCAAGGTGGTGCGGGGAGAAGCGATCGAACGGGTGGACAATCCAACTCCGCTTCAGACGGCCGCGCGGGCTATGATCTCCTGCATCGAGCAATTGATAGGACAGCAGATGGACGTGCGTCTGGACCACGCGACCAGCCTGCGGTTGGATTCACGTGAAATCGCAATTGTCGTCCTGACCTGCCTCGTCGAGGACCGTGAAGAGAGTTTTGTCGGAGCGAGTTTCATTGGCTCCCGCCAATCCGAAGCGGCGGCGCGAGCTACGCTCGATGCGCTCAACCGGCGCATCTTTAGTCTTTCTGCTGTCACACAGTAAACCAGCCCGATAGACCAATCATTCCAAATGTCGGAACTTGGCGCGGACCCGGTCCATAATGCCGAGTTCTTTTTCGTTGAAAGCGATACGGTTTTGGATCCTTTTGCCTGGATGCAAGATTTTGCCCTGTAAGCGGAGTATGCTAAAATAAACCTCATGGCGAGCCGGGGGCGAAAGCGAAGCGGAGAGGAACCCGATCGCGTAGTTGCGGTCAATCCTCAAGGAAGGGAAGTGAGTTCCTGGTGAAATGGCGCTTGGCAAAGGTGTTCTACGCCCTGTTAACCATCGCGAGCCTCATAGCAGCAATCGCCGCCGACTGGAAGTGGCTTTGATCTAAATCTTTCCCCCGGTTCGCCAGACCCTTGCCTCTCACCGGAAACGGCTCCAGTTTCTCCGGCGTTGCATCCGGCGCTCCAATATTGGATAGGTCCTCTATGTCAGAGCTTGGCCGATTCTTGCGCTTATATATTATCCTTCTCGCTATCCTCGCTTTCATTGCGGCTGTGTTTTCGTTGCGCTACATCGTAGACCAACCTCCGGAAGTGGTCATCGTTCTCGGGATTGCGGTCGCGATTGCTGTCCTCGACGCGTTTCCGGTCATGCTCTTCACTGAAGGGATCGAGCTGACGATTTCAGACCCGATCAAGTTCGCCAGCATTCTGTTCTACCCCGTGCCCGTCGCCGTACTTGGCATATTTCTGGGGACGGCGCTGGGAGAAGCCCGGACCAAGCGCGAGTGGTATAAAAAGATCTTTAACGTTTCCGAAATGACGCTGACGTGGGTTGTCGTCGGATGGTTCTTTCACCTGGCGTATGATCCGGCGACGAACTATTTCGGCTCTGTGCCGAACATCCTCGCCATTGTCACGACGGCTGTCGCTGCTTACACGCTCAGCTGCGTTTTCGTTTCGCTAGCCATCAGCCTAGCCGCCCATGTCCCCTTTCGTTACGTGTGGCTCAAGAACTATACCCAGCTCTTTTGGCCGAATCTAAGCATGCTGGCGCTCGGTGTCTTCTTGACGGTGCTCTGGGACTATAATCCGCTGACGCTTGTGCTGGCGATCCTGCCGATCCTGATAGTGCGCAATTCCTACCAACTGGCCAACTATTTGCAGCAGCAGACGAAGGACGCCCTGTTAGCGCTGATGCAGGTCATCGACGAGCGTGACCAGCATACCTTTGACCATTCCCGCAACGTTTCCAAAGTCTCGCGGGGGTTGGCTGGGGCGCTAAAATTGCCTCAGGAAGAGATCGAGACGATTGCTTCCGCCGCGCTCCTCCACGACCTTGGCAAAGTCGGAATGGCGGACGGGATTTTGTTCAATCCAAAGCTGTTGAATCCGGAGGAGCGCAAGAGTGCGGAGCGGCATGCCGAGATAGGCGCCTTGCTATTGTCCAAATTCCCCCTTTTCGAAAAGGGAGCTAACCTCGTGCGGCATCATCACGAGCGCTACGATGGCAAAGGTTATCCTGACGGATTGAAAGGTGAAGCGATCCCCATCGGGGCGAGGATCATCTCGGTGGCAGATGCCTATCAAGCCATGACGGAAGAGCGGCCGTATCGACGCGCGTTTACGCACGACATGGCGGCAAAACAAATTGCTGCCGGCAGCGGGTCCCAGTTCGATCCCAGGGTGGTCGAGAAATTCCTCGAGTTATATCCCATATCGATATCCGATGACACTCCGCCTCCGAGCATCCCGGCGAAGGTCGAGGAAAAGGTATGATCATCCTCGTCGTCCTCGCCGGCGCGCTCGCAATCGCCATGGCGCGCGGAGGCAAAATTGGCAACCTGGCACTATTGAACATCCGCTGGTCGCCGTTAATCCTCACCGGTTTCCTCATCCAGGTCATTATCTTTTCGTCCTTCTGGCAAGGGAATAGCGAGCTGAAACCGCTGACGCAGGTGGGACACCTCCTTTCTCTAAGCATGCTCCTTGTGGCGCTGGTCGTGAACCGGCGCTTGCCGGGCGTAGCGATCATGACGCTGGGTTTTGCCCTTAACTTTATGGCGATTGCACTAAACGGTGGTTACATGCCGGCTTCTCCCGACGCTCTTGCTGTCGCGGGGCTGGCGCATACAGAGCCGGGACAGATTTCAAATAACTCGATTGCCGCGGGACCGGAGACGCGCTTGATCATACTCGCCGACATTTTTGCCATCCCCTCGCAACTTCCTTTCCATAACGTATTCAGCGTCGGCGATGTGCTCATTGCGCTCGGCGTATTCTACTTGATCCAGAACGTCATGGTCACTTCCAAGCCGCAGACTAGCCACTGAATGCTCTGCGTTCCACCAGGGCGTCCCTCCGTAGAGACTCACCGCCGAGCCGTCTCAATGTCTATTCTTTCATTTTGCCTAGTCACCCGTCTTTGAAATACTGAAATGGTTCTCAAGCCGGATATCTAAAGAACGGACGTGCATGGCACCATCTACTCAGAGGTTAGCCTCGCGGAATTGATGAGAGATAGTATCTTGGGAAAGATGCAAGCGCTCACCTTACCACCCTCCTTCGCACCGGTCCACGGGCTGGGCAAACCTCTCCGCGTCCACGACTTGGGCAATCTAAACCGATGGACGCGCGTCGTTTTCTCTTTAGCCGGTATGGCCCTGGCTCTCGCCATATTTCTATACGGCCTGGTACTTTATTCCAGACAATTCCCGCCGCCCCCGCGACAATACCTGGCAGTGCCCTTCATCTTTGCCATCCTACTGTTTTTGGGGGCATTGCTCTGGTTTTGGCGCATCCGGATGCGCTGGGACGAGGCGGTGGTCCTCTTCTCGGATGGATTGGCATACTATGATGGGCGGAAAATCCTCGACTTCAGGTGGGAGGATATCGCTGCCATCTTTACGCGCGGGAAGGGAGATGTCCCTGGGGGTTTTCTACACCGCGAGGGCACGCGTGCCTATACCGTCGTACATCAGGATGGCACGATGCTCAAGCTGGGCGACGATTTGCAGCAGGTGGAGGAACTGTACGAAGGAATTCGTAGAAGGGTCTATCATCCTATTCTGACGCGGTGCTGCACCGAGTATGACTCCGGCGAGATAGTCCAGTTCGGTCCATTTGGATTGAGCCAGAGTCTCGGATTGATCACGGCAAACAAGAGTTTTCTCTGGGATGAGATTGGGCAAGTGACGATCCAGCAGGGTAGGTTGCATCTCAAACC
>JBLMXX010000070.1:0-3487 GCA_050257995.1 Acidobacteriota bacterium
CTTCAAACTATATTACGGGGCTGCAGGTTATACTGGCGGATGGTCGAGAGGTCCGTCTGGGAGGGCGTGCCCTGGACTATCCGGAATATGATTTCGTCGGAATCTTGACCGGCAGTGAGGGCACGCTGGGAATTATCACCGAAGCGAGCGTGCGGCTGATTCACAACAGTCCGGCGGTCAGCACGCTGATGGTCTCGTTCGACTCGATGGAGCAAGCCGGGCAGGCCGTATCAGCCATCATTGCGCGGGGGCTGGTGCCCGCAACGCTGGAGATGATGGACCAGCAGATCATGCGCATCGTAGAAGATTATGTGCACGCCGGGTTGCCGGTAGAGTCCGCGGCGGCTCTAATCATTGAGGCGGACGGATACCCGGAGAGCCTCTCGCCGCAAATGGAGGAGATCACGGCAGTTATGCGCGATCATCGGGGGCATCATTTGCGCCTTGCCGGGACCGCGGCGGAACGCGAGGAGATATGGTACGCGCGCAAGAGCGTTGGCGGGTCCCTCTCGCGCATCGCCCCCGCGTATTTGCCGGTGGACGGCACCGTGCCGCGCAGTAAGATTGCCGAGACCCTGGCAGCCATCACACAAATGTGCTCCAGTTTCGAACTGCAGGTGGCATACCTGCTGCATGGTGGGGATGGCAATCTACATCCGCATATTTTCATCAGAGACCCGTCCGATAAATTGCTGGTGGATCGAGCATTCGAGGCCGCCCGCCGGACGATGGAGATTTGCGTCGAACGAGGCGGCAGTATCACTGGCGAGCATGGAGTCGGGACTGAAAAAAGAGAGGGCATGCTCCTCATGTACAGCGCCGGTGAATTGGCGGCGATGCGGGAGATAAAGGACGTTTTCGATCCTGCCCAATTGCTCAATCCGGGCAAGATTTTCCCGCGCGAAATGCCGCCGGTCCCCGTCGGGAGAGTAGCAAAGAAGACCCTCCCAAGAGGCGGATCGTTCGCGCCAAGCTCAACCGGCGAGGCGGCCGACATCATCCGTGCATGGGTTGACGAGGACCCTCCTCAGAGTATTCGGATCCGTGGAAGCGGTACCAAATCCGGCATGCTCTCACCCTGCGACGCGGTCTTATCAACCCACTCGTTGGGTGGCGTGTTGGAGTACGCTCCTCAGGACATGTATGTTACCGTTGCCGCGGGGACATCATTGACTCAACTCCAAGTGGAGCTGAAAAAGGACGGAATGTGGGTGCCTTTGGTTTCACCCTGGCAAGCCTCCACTGTCGGCGGAATTGTGGCGACCAATTTCAACGCACCTTTGCGAATGCGGTATGGCAGCGTTCGCGATCTGGTCCTCGCGGTGACGGCGATTCTACCTGACGGTCGAGTGATTAGGGCCGGGCGACCGGTGGTGAAAAATGTGGCCGGCTATGACCTGACGAAGCTATTTGTCGGATCGCACGGAACGCTGGGTCTGATTGCCGACGTCACATTCAAGATTGCGTCTCTGCCGCGCGCCGTGCGCACGTTCATGATTCCGATTGACAACCTGGACCGCGGCCTTCTCTGTGCCTCCCGCCTCCTGCGACTCTCGCTGGTCGGGTCTAGCATTCTGCTGTGCCGTGGTTGCGAATGGTCCAGCGTGACCTCCCCATATTCTCTGATTTACACGGCTGAGGGATTGGAGCAGGATGTGAATGCAGAACTGGCCTTGGTCCGTCAAGTCCTCGAGTCTGAGGGCATCACGGGAGTCACCGAGCGGGCGAACTCGGGCAGTGAGATATGGGCGGCATGGTTAAATGAGCAATCTCCCAATGATATCGTCTTGCGGGTTGGACTCGCGCCCAAGGACCATTATCACCTGAGAAGGATCATTCGATCTATGGGTGAGATATCCTTCATAATCGATGTTGCTAATGGGCAAATCTTTATACGTGGAATGGTGGACGTGCAGACGGTGCGCCAAGCCGCATGCGAGGGCGGGGGATACGCGGTCGTGTTGAGCGCGCCCGAGCACGCGCGAGTCGGGTTGGACGCGTGGGGCTATATTCCGGACACGCTTTCAGAAATGCGAAAACTCAAGGCGCTTTGGGATCGACGTGGTTTGATGAACCCGGGGGCATTCATATAAGCGCTCTATCTAGACAAGCCAAGAGGTGAGAAAATGAAAGATAATACCGTCCGGTGGGGTGTGATTGGCGCAGGGAACGTGTTCGAATACAAGAGCGGGCCCGCACTTTACAAGACGCCGAGCTCGGAACTCGTCGCCGTGATGCGAACGGATGCCGCGCGAGCAGAGGAAACCGCACGTCGGCACGGCGCCGCGCATTGGTACACGGACGCGGAAGCACTGGTAAATGACCCTGATATCAACGCGGTCTACATTGCGTCTCCACACTATTTACACCCTGAACATGTAGCACTTGCTGCTCATGCGAAAAAGGCGGTGCTCTGTGAAAAACCTGCCGGCGTGAATGCGACACAGGCGCAGCAATGCGTGGATAGTTGCCGAGAGCAAGGCGTGAGCCTGACGATTGCATACTATCGGCGTTTTTGGGATGTAACGCTAGCGATTCTCAAATACCTTCGCGAGGGTGCTATCGGCGAGGTCGTGACCGCGCGGGCACAGGTGACCGATTTTTTTTCGGGGGACAATGAACGCCGGTGGTTGCTCTCGCGCGCCAAGAGCGGCGGCGATGCGCTCGCGAATGTCGGCGCGCACTGGATCGACCTCTTTCGTTATTTGCTTGGAGATGTAAAGGATGTAATGGCGTACTGCTCGTCTCGATTCAGCGGTTTTGAGACGGACGACACGACGCTCACGAATATGCAAATGGAGAATGGCGCCCTGGTTTCGCTGATCGTGACGCGCCGAACGCCGGTGAGCACCAACGAACTCGATATATTTGGGACCGAAGGACGACTGTATACCAGCTCGTTATCCGAGGGTCGCTTGATTTTGTATCGGCGGGGACGCGAGCCGGAGGTGATGAATTTCCCACGGCGCGGCGTGATGCATAGTGAATTACTGGCTGCCCTCGTCCCTTGTCTGCTGCGCGGTGAGCCCTCGCCCCTTCCGGGCGAAGAGGCGGTCGCCGCCTGGCGGATCATGGAGCAGGCTTATCGGTCTGCGGAAGAGTGTGCTGTCGTCCGGGTCGAGCAAGGCGGTTAGAATCTGATTCTGAGAGGGAACGATGCCGGAGACGGATATTCGCGTGCTGGAAGTGGAACCGTACTTTACGGTAGAAAAAGCGCGCGAGCCGCTCAAGTTCGGCGCGTCTGTGATGGACGAGGTGACCTTTTGTCACGTACGAGCGCGGGTGGAAAATCGCCGCGGGCAGGTGGCTGACGGATGGGGCGCGATTTTCCTCTCTGACTTTTGGGCATTTCCGACACCTCGCGTCCCCCACGAGGTTAGAGACGAGGTCATGCGGCGGGTGACGCAAGCCATCTGCGCGATCGTTGGCACACAGCGTCGGTTCGCACATCCGCTAGATATCTTTTGGGAATTGGAACCCGAGCTGG
>JBLMXX010000071.1:0-4630 GCA_050257995.1 Acidobacteriota bacterium
TGGCATCTTTGCAAGACCGTTTGGGACGGACGTGCTTTCGAACAAAGGGCGGCGGCTGGATGAGGCGTATCGCGCTCTCATGATGCTCGCGTGCGCGCCGGTATACTCGATCGTGTTCATGGGTCCGTGGGCATCGATCAAAGAAGCGGCGTACGCGGTCGGTACACCGGAGTGGTGGTTGTACGCCTTGGCGCTACTCGGACTGACCCTTGTCGTCGTGCCGGGCATCTTTTTTCTATGCTCTGCGCTGGCCAAGCTACTCGCGCATTCCCACACACCCATACTGAAACTCTTTACCCAGTATGCCTATACGCTCCTGCCGCTGGGCCTGGCGGCGTGGATGGCTTTCAACGTGTCATTCGTGCTCATCAACATTTCGTACGCGTGGTCGGTCATTTCTGATCCCTTTGGCTGGGGGTGGAATCTCCTTGGGAGCGCGGCATGGAAGTGGACACCGTATCTGGCGGGATGGCAACCGCTGATGCAGGTGCCCATTCTGCTCATCGGGCTGATCGCCGCGATCGCCGTCGCGCTCAATACGGCGCGGCAGCTGCAGGCACCGCAACGCACCGCACTGCCCATCATCGCATTATGCGTTGCCTTTACGAGTGCGATGCTGTGGCTCTACGTGTGAAGGATGAAGGGTGAAAATTATGAACAAAAACAAAGGATCAAGGCTGAGGACAATTGGTTTTATTCATTCTTCATCCCTCTGCCTTCATCCTTGAGTGATATGCGACGTGAACTTTTTGCACTCACAATCGTAATCCTCGTCATTGTCGTCTTTCCTGCCTCGCTCTTTGCGTACCAGGCGTGGCACACTAATGCGCCTGCCGCACGCGTGATCAATCTCGTCGGCTACTCGCCCGCGAGCGGAGGATGGCAGCCCGATATCATCCGGGTAAATCTCGGAGAACGCGTGCGATTGCGCGTCGCTTCGACCGATGTGGTACACGGCTTTGAGGTTCCGGCGTTGGGGATCAAGGTAGACGAAATCCTACCGGGGCACGTACAAGAGGTGGAATTCACGGCGACGCAGGTCGGGCGATTCCCATTCGCCTGCACGCGTTGGTGCAGCGCCGATCACTGGCGGATGCGCGGCAATATTGAAGTGGTAGATCCATCCAGGCAGAGTCCGCCGGCGACCTCTGCGCCGCCGCTTTTCCAACAGATGAAGATGGATATCGACGCCTTGCATCCAGCACAGAATGTGCCGCGGCAGCGGCCTTCAGCCGCGCGCGGCGCATCACTTTCTCTCACCGTCTCGGAAAACCTGCGGACTCGCTCGCCGAGCGATGTGTTTGCCGCCCTGCGCGGCGATTTGGGCTTGAAGGCGCTTGACGATCAGCAGTTGTGGGATGCGATTGCATTCGCGTACCAGCGCGTCGTGGGACGCGACGCGATTGAGCGGGGACAGCAGTTATTCGCGCGGGACTGCGCGGCATGCCACGGAGAAGGAGGCAAGGGCAACGGCACCGCCGGTCTCAAGTTACCGGGACTCGGCGCGATGCACCCGGACACATCCCCCTCGCACACGACGGCAGATGTAAAGAAAGGTCCCGCCGATTTTACCGACGCCTCTCAGATGCTCGGCGCCAGCGACGTCCTGTTGCAAGGCAAGATTCTGCGCGGCGGAATGGGGACGGGCATGCCGGAATGGGGGTCACTGTACACCGAGCAAGACATGTGGGATGTGATCAGTTTCATCCGATCATTTACGTTTGATTATGGAGAACGATAACGAAAGGAGAGAGTATGTCAGAATCGACGCGGAAGACAGACGCACGAGTCGCCGAACGCGAGCGGCGCCGCAAACAGAGAGAAGCGAAAGCGAAACTCTGGAAAACGATCCCCCTCCTTGGCATTGCCATTCTGGCACTGCTGGGAGCAGGTATCATCGCGTATGGGACATTCTTCCAGCCCAGCGTCTCGGGAACTAATGGGCCGCGCCTCCAACTGGACCGGGAGCAGGTCGATTTTGGAGACCAACACTTTGGCACCACGGTGCGCGCCACCTTCAAGGTCACAAATGCCGGGGATGGTACGCTCAACCTGAATCTGCCAAAGACCGCGACCGTCGTGCAGGGCTGTTGACCGGGCGACGTGGTCGTCGGTCAGACGACATTGAAACCCGGCCAGTCCACGATGATCTACACGGATTTGATGATGCACGAGGGAATGGGCGGCAAGCACCTATTTGAAATTGCGCTCAAAACCAACGATCCGACTCAGCAAGCCAAGACCTTAAAGATCTTGTCGAATTGGATCCCCTAGGAATCGAGAGGCAGGAGATGAAATCCCGCCTCTTTGTTAATCGACACCCATTTCCATACTTGCCGCTGCATCTTGTTCTTTGAATTGCCCGTCTTCGAGCCACAACACGCGGTCGGCGATATCTTTGATGCGTTGATCGTGAGAGACAATCACGACGCTCCGCCCCTGCTCTTTCGCGATTTTCCGCAGCAAGCGCATAATCTCGTGCCCGATTTTCGAGTCGAGGTTAGCGGTCGGCTCGTCCGCGAGGATGAGCGCGGGGTCGTTCACAAGCGCGCGAGCGATCGCCACGCGCTGCTTTTCTCCGCCCGATAATTTCTCCGGCAGAAAGTTCAGCCGCCCGCCCAGCCCAAGCTCCGTAAGGATCGCCGCGGCCCGCTTCCGCGCCGCGCCATTACGGGCTCCCGCGAGCTCCGCGACGATGGCGACATTCTCGAGAGCCGTCAGCGCGGAGAGCAAATTGAAATCTTGAAAAATGAACCCAAATCGGCGTAATCGAATATCCGGCAAACGATTTTCCGCGAGCGCGCTAATCACCGTGCCGTTAAGTTGGATTGTCCCACCGCTTGGCTTGAGGAGTGCGCCAAGCATCGAAAGGAGTGTCGTCTTGCCCGACCCCGAGGGTCCCATGATCAGTACGATTTCGCCCGGTGAAACGTTGAGCGACACATCCCGCACCGCGGCGACCTGCGTCGCGCCTGCGCCATAGCGTTTCGTGACATGTGTGACTTGTAGAGTCGTACTAGACATATTCAGCCCTCCAGTCCTCCAACTTACTTCCCCCGAAACACCATCGCCGGATCGAGCCCTGCGATTTGCCGGATCGGTAAGAGCGCTGAAAGTGACGCGATCACCAACGAAATGCCGCTGACCTTGATCAGCGATTCGCCGCTGATTTCCATGGCTACCGGCAGCCCCGTGCGCGGCACAATGGCGACCAACAGCAAAGTAAACGCAAATCCCATCGCCAGTCCAAGCGCGACACTGATGAAAGCCTGGCCCAGCACCGCGCGATAGAGGTGCGTGTTCCGAGCGCCCAGTGCTTTGAGTACGCCGTACTCGGCGCGCCGCGCGAGAGTCGCCGTATAGACGGTTAACGCCATCACTGCAAGCCCGATCAGAAAACCGACCAGGTTCATGATCGTGATCAGGTCGGTGCTCATATCGCTGACGACTTGCCGTTCCTGGCTCGCAAACACCTGGCGAGTCTGCGCCGTCACTTTGGGCACCTGTGACTCGATCTCTGCTGCAATCGCGGCGGGTGACTCTCCCGGCCTGACCCTCGCCAATATGAAACTGACTGTGTCGGCACTCTCCGAGGACTGCAAACGACTCCAATCCTTTTTCGCGACGAACGCGACGGAAGCTGTGATCGCCGCGGTCCCGTCCGAAAGACCCGCAATCGAAAATTCCTCGCCCAGTACCTTGACTTGATCCCCAATGCCTACACCGGCTCTCTTCGCAATGCCGCGATCAATGATGATCTCTTTTGAGCCAGGAGTTCCCTTTCCTTCGACGATGCGCCACGGTCCTCCCGCTTCCACATCTCGGGGCAAGCCGATGATGTATGCCGCATCGCGCTCGTTCCCGACCTCAAAATAACCCGTCAAGTAGAGAATCGGAGTTACCGACTCTACGCCGGGGACGCTTTTTACCTTGCCGGTGACGGAGGCAGACAGTGCGGAATAGGCCATGTGCATGTTGCGCACGTTCTCCTGCGAGACCCAAATGTCCGCGCCCGCATTGTCAATGTAAGCAGTCACCTGATGCTCGATGCCCGTCATGATCGCGTCGAGCGAGAGGATAAGCAGGAGAGCGAGCGCGACGCCGCCCGCTGAAATCACCAGCCGTACTCGACTTTGAAATAGATTCCGAAACGCGAGTCTAAGCATCTTTGATCACCTGGACGCTTGGGGTCTGCGTTATTTCCTAAACACTTCTGCCGGCGCGAGACCCGCGACGACGCGCGCCGGAAAGAGCGAGGCGATCAGCGCCATCAAGAACCCGGCCGCCAGCGATTGAACGATCGTGGCCGGCTCAAACGTAATTAAGAACTGGGGACGCCACGCCATGATCCACTGCGCGGCTCCATACGCGGCGGCGATGCCGAGCAGTGAGCCCGCGCCCGCCGCGACAAGCGATTGAAACGTGACCACACGATAGAGCATCCCGTTCCGCGCGCCGATCGCCTTGAGTACGCCGTATTCACGCTGCCGCTCGACGGTGGCGGTGTAAATCACCAAGCCGACCACGAGCACGCCGACGAGAAACGCAATCGTCGCCATCAACTGTATCGGCGTGCTGAATACCTTGCCAAACAGCTTCACGTCGTTCGCGATCATCTCCTGCTTGGTCA
>JBLMXX010000072.1:0-7995 GCA_050257995.1 Acidobacteriota bacterium
GAATCACACCCGTGAGAATGCCGGGTAGCGCTTCCTTCAAGACAATGCGGCGAATCGTCTGCCAGCGCGTCGCACCCAGTGAAATGCTCACGGTGCGGAATCCCTGCGGCACCGAACGCAACGCTTCCTCGGCAGTGCTGATAATGACAGGCAGAGTCATGATCGACAATGTCAAGGACGCCGCGAGAATCGATGTGCCAAACTTCAGAAAGAGCACGAACACGCCCAGACCGAACAATCCATACACAACCGATGGAATGCCGGCAAGATTGATAATCGCGATTCGGATCGTGCGGGTGAGCGGCGTATCGGAGGCGTACTCGGCGAGATAGATCGCCGCCGCGATCCCAAGTGGGACGGAAAAGATCGCTGTGCCGATGGTTAGATAAACAGTTCCCACGATGGCAGGCAAAATTCCACCCGCGCGCATGCCATTATGAGGAAAGCCGGTCAGGAATTCCCATGAAATCGCGGGCGCACCCTGGATCAAAATGTAAATGATGACTGCAATAATGGGAATAACCGTCAATACGGCGATCAGTGTGACAGGAGAAAAAGTGGAAAGAAGCCTACCGCCGCTTTTATCTTCGTCCACACCGCGTCTTGATGACAATGGTGCGCAAGTCAACCTGGCAGCATTTCCCGCGTACCCTGCGAATGGCGCTCAAAATCGTGCTCCCCAAAAAGACCAAGGATGACGTCAAGGCGAAATTGGAAGAAGCGCGTGGAACAGCAAGTTGAGGCTCCTCCGAGTTCACTAGAGAACATGGACTGGGGAACTCTGAAATTGGACCAATTGTATGTGAATGGTTTGAAACGACTCTGGCTCGATCTGGGGGACCTGGGTGTGTTTGTTCGGCCTGCAGGTCCGCATGACCGCTGGCAGGACCATGGTTTGGGTCTCTTGCGGACAATTCTACACAACAAAGGCGTGGAAACGGATTTGTTCTCCACACGGTCCCTGCGTTCCTGGAATGAACTGCCCCGGCAGGTCTCCGGTTACGATATGCTCATCATGAACGTCCGGAGCTATACCTATCCTTTTGCCTACCAGGCGGCGCAGATTTTCAAGAAAGTGAATCCCCGCGGCATTGTGGTCGCGGGCGGAATGCACGCGACCGTTGCTCCGGACGAGATGGAGGCGGTGAAAGAATTCGATCGCATCTGTCAAGGACCGGGTGAAAACATCATCGTCGACATGATTAAGGATCCGCTCTCATTCCCGCGTGTGACTGTAGCTACCGGCGCCAAAACCATGGCGGAATGGCCCCTGATGGACCGGACGCTCTGGCCCAATCCTCACCTCGATGACTTTCCGTGGCCCCTAGAACCGGAATGCGGCTGGGGGCCCGGTCCCGTTGCCACCATCATCACCAGCCGGGTGTGCCCGTGGCAGTGCGTCTTTTGCAATGAGGCATCCTATATCCCCAATATGGGCCGCAAGTCGGTGGACCAGGTGATCGACGAGCTTAATTACCTGGATGACCATTTCGGGCCGCTTGGTTCGTTCGTCATTCACGATTCGATGTTCTTCCAACAGCCAGTGTGGCTGCATGAGTGGCTGGACAAATACCCACGCCGTGCACACAAGCGCTGGCCCTACTGGGCAGCCGGGCGGTCGGATACCGTCCGCCAGTGGCCGGATCTTTTCGAAGCACTCGTGCGGGAGACCAACTGGAATATTGTCTCCATCGGTTTCGAGTCGGGCAGTGACCGCGTCCTCAAGATCCTTAACAAGGAATGCACTGCTGAGGACAACTTTTTTGCGATCGACCTGCTAAACCGGATCGGTGACGATATTGAGGCGCGAGGGTACTTTCCGCCCAAATTCTGGGCGAACATTATGCTCGGCATCCCCGGCGAGACGCATCAAGATGCGTTTGATACGATTCGCATGCTCAAACGAATGAAACGAGCTCTGCCGTCGATCTCGTATTACGCTCCTTACCCCGGCTCGGCGTTGGGATTTCAGTTGATTGCCGAAGGCAAGAGCCGCATGACGAAAGAGAACTATCACCGCTATCCAAATGACGAAAAGGTCAAGGGGATCGACTACAAGTTTTACAACCAGCTCCTGAAAGGCAAATTCGACCGGGAGGTCAATGCCAATCTCCCCACCTTCCTGCGCGAAAAATCCGGCGTATTTGAAGATGCACTCATCAAGGCTTAGCATATGAGCAGTTTCAACAATCCGCATCACTTTTACCTGTTCGCGATGAAGAACGGCAAAAGGAAGCTAGGCTATGGTCCCAGCCCCGAAGCGGCGTTTGAGAACCTAAAGCTCCGACTGACTCCTAAGGAAATTGAAGGGATTGTCAGGGGTGAGTTTATCAAGATCCCACAAAAGGACTTGCAGAAATTTGCTCGGGAGCTCGGCTAAGCGCATGGAGGCGGGGTTGCTCGCCTTTTTTGTTGATAATAATTGACCCGCCTGTGGGCGCGGTGTATAATCGGAACGAATGACAATGAGAATTCTCCTCGTCTCTCCCGAATCCAAGGTCTGGAACTCGCGCTCCCATCTTCACAATGGTCTGGGCTACCTCGCGGGTTCCCTCCTGGCGAATGGCTACACGGAGGTCACGCTGTACGACGGCGCGGTCGAAGACGAGACGATTGTGCAAGTATTGGACCGGGCCATCGCCGAGAAGCGACCGTACGAGGTCGTCGGTATTTCCTCACCTACAGTGCTTATCGAGAATGCCTGGGCGACGGCGAGCGAAGCGAAAGCGCGCGGGGCAATCACGATTCTCGGCGGTCCGCATCTCACACTGCAGCCGGATGAGTCAATGCAACGGCCCGAAGTGGATCTGGTCGTACGGGGCGAGGGTGAGAACGCGCTGGTTGAAATTCTAAAGGCACTGGAGGCGCCCAAGGATGGGCGAAATTCTTCGGACCTCAGTCTTCGGACAAGAACCTTTAGTCTCGAGCTTGCCGGAATTCTAGGTCTTTCCTGGCGCGATGCCAACGGCAGGGTCAAGCACAACCTTGATCGCCCGCTACGGCTAGACTTGGACAACATACCCCTGCCGGCTTACCATCTCTTTAAAATTGAGCGGTATACCAATCTGAATCCGTTGACGGATGGGCTGGACCCGCATGCCCGCGCGTATACAGTCGTCACGTCGCGCGGTTGCCCGTACAAGTGTACCTATTGTTCCAAACCGATCACCGGGGATACTTGGCGACCCCGGTCCGTGGAGAATGTCATCAAGGAATGGCGCATGCTGGTGAATGATTTCCACGCGACCGAAATCGGCGTGACAGACGACATCTGGAATCTCGACCTTAAACGCGCCAAGGCGCTGTGCCGCGCGCTGATCGACGAGAAACTGAATACCGTGCCGTGGGTGACGATTCATGGGATGAAAGTGAATCACACCGACCTAGAACTATTCCAGTTGATGAAAGCTGCCGGTTGCAAGCGAGTCGGCTTTGGGGTCGAGAACGGCGACGAGTATATTCTAAAGCGCGTCATCAAAAAGGCACAGACACTGGATATGGTTCGCTCTGCATTTAAGAATGCCCGGCAAGCCGGTTTGCAGACGATGGGTTTCTTTATCTTCGGGATGCCGTACGAGACCGAAGAGACGATGGAAAAGACTATTCGCCTTGCCCTCGAACTCGATCCCGATCTCGCCCACTTTATGATTGCAGCGCCCTATCCCGGCACGGAGCTATGGAAGTTGGTCGAAAAGGAGGGCATTCTCTTCTCTCACAACTGGGATGACTATGCCATTCAGGCAGACAAGGCGCATTTTCAGATTGGCGATCTCACCGCAGAACTGGTCGAGCGCAAATGGCACGAAGCGAACCGGCGTTTTTACCTGCGTCCCTCGCGCATTGCGCGCCGGTTGATGATGCTGGACACGTGGCGCAATCTGCCCCGGCGAGTTCAGGATGTCTCGCGAATGATGCTGGGAGCGAAGGCGGCGGCCGGTGCGCATTGAGGGCGAGCGTCAAGTTCTCGACTACTGATCAATGATTGCTTCTCTTCTCCCCAAGATCCCATTGTACTGGTCCTTCTACCGTTTCGGCTTTCCCCGGTTGCTGCCTTTTAGCATCGTCGTCAGCATCTCGTATCGCTGCAACTCGAAATGCCGCACGTGCGACGTTTGGCGCAAGCCGAATGACGATCTCTCTTTAGACGAGTGGACCCGAGTCTTTCAGAACATTGGGCGTGGGCCGATCTATCTGACCTTTACGGGAGGTGAGCCGTTCCTGCGCAAGGACCTGCCCGAAATGGTCGCTGCGGCCTATCGGTACTGCCGCCCCGAATACATCACGATTCCGACAAACGGCATCCTCACTCCGCGCATTGCAGAAGGCGTTGCCCGGATCTGCGAACAAGCCCCGCAATCACGCATCGGCATCAACCTTTCTCTCGACGGCATCGGCAGCGAACATGACGATATTCGCATGGTCCCGGGCAATTGGGATAAATCAATGGCAACTTGGCAGGCGCTGAAAGAGCTGCAACGGAAATATTCGAACCTGGTCCTCAGTATCCATTCCGTCATCTCGCAATTCAATATCAAGCGTTTCCGCGACATTTATTCCGGACTGCAGCCCCTCGCACCCGATTCGTACATCACCGAAGTTGCCGAAGAACGTGTGGAACTCGACACGGTAGGGCTGAATATTACGCCGATGGCGCGCGAGTATAGCCCGGTGGCCGATTTTCTGAGCCAGCATGCGCATGCCACCCCCGCCCGTGGTTTTGCGCGGGTGACCCAGTCATTTCGTGCTCGGTACTATCAGATCGCCAAGCGTACACTGCTCGAACAGCGCCAGGTGATACCCTGTTTTGCAGGGTGGGCGAGTGGGCATATTGCACCGAATGGCGATGTATGGTCTTGCTGTATCCGGGCAGAGCCTGTGGGGAATTTACGTGATACGCACTACGATTTGCGCCCGATTTGGTTTGAGCAGGTGGGTTCACTCAAGGACCTGCGGCGTAGCATCTCGGCAGGCGAGTGTGCCTGCCCGATGGCGAATGCCAATTATGCCAATATGCTGCTTCATCCGCCCACTCTCTTGCAGGTTGCGCGCGAGTTGTTGACCCGTCCGAATGTGCCGCTCGAACGGCACGGGGAGCCGCAGGCCGCCTAGGACGATATACCCCAATTCTACTCTTGATCCTCGTGCGTAACCCCCATTGCAGGCCCGCAGGTTTTTGCGAGTTCGCCTATTTGTTATGCTGAATGCTGCTCCGAGTTCCTTTGCAAAGTTTGTGATATACAGAACGATATGATATAATAGAAAAGTAATGTTGCGTTGAGAAACATCATGGCAAGGATTAGCGCGTACTGGGTGCCTGTTTGGTCCTATTCTCGCTACGATAGGGCAGGAGACCTGCTTACCCCAGATTAGGAGTTTTAGCGGTGAACGATCCAGTTATAAAGCCAGGCGATATTCCCGTCGCCACAGGTGGCGCGGAATCAAAAACGGGCCAACCCGGAATTGTATTCACCAAGTTGGATGAGGTTGTGCGCTGGGCACGTACTGGCTCAATGTGGCCTCTCCTCTTTGGACTTGCATGTTGCGCCATTGAAATGATGGCCGTCTACATGCCCCGGTTCGACCTGGCCCGTTTTGGAATGGAAGTGTACCGCGCCACTCCGCGCCAGGCGGATTTGATGTTTATTTCGGGCCGAGTGTCGCGCAAGATGGCACCCGTCGTCCGCCAGCTCTACGACCAGATGCTGGAGCCGAAATGGGTCATCGCCATGGGCGACTGTGCCGCGTGCGGTGGCATCTACAATAACTATGCCATCTTGCAAGGGGTGGACGAAATCATCCCAGTGGACGTCTATGTTGCAGGCTGTCCGCCGCGCCCCGAGGCGCTTATGGATGGCATTCTGAAACTGCACGAGAAAATCAAGAACGGCGAACCGAAAGGTCAGATTCGGATCGAAGGGTTCGGTTTGCGCGGATAAAAGCCCAAGGGTTTTGTCAATGACGACTATCGAAACCACAATTACCAAGGTTCGCGAACGATTCCCCGACACGATCGCGGGTATCTACGAGTTTCCTGGCGGAACGACCCTCACCATTCCCCGCGAATCACTACTCCCGGTCACCCAGTTCTTGCGCGATGATCCTTCGCTCTGCTATGAGGTACTCCTCGATATCACGGCGCTTGATTGGCTGCCGGATGAGCCGCGATTCGACGTGCTCTATTCATTCCTGTCAATCCAAAATCGGGCGCGCGTGCGCCTGCGCGTGCAGCTGTCGAGTCGTGATACAAAAGTCCCCTCGCTAACGCCAGTGTATCCCGGCGCCAACTTTTATGAACGCGAAGTGTACGATCTGTTCGGCATCACATTTACCGGTCATCCGTTCCTCCATCGGATGCTACTACCGGTGGACACGGTTGGACATCCACTCCGCAAGGAGATGGCGCTGGGGTACGAGCCGGTCGAGTTTACGCACACATATGCTGAAATTCAACCTGACAAGCCAGCCGCCGTGGCGCCGCCCAAGCCCAGCCAAGTATCGGGTAGTGTGAATGGAGTCCCCCTTCAGATCCCCCTCAACCTTTCCGCGCCGGTAACCCCCTGGTCGGGAGGGGATGGGGAAACGATGCTTATCAATATGGGTCCGCATCACCCTTCCACGCACGGTGTCTTGCGTGTGGCGCTTGAAGTGGATGGAGAGCGCATCGTCAACGCCATGCCGGATGTGGGCTATTTGCACACCGGAATTGAAAAGAACGCGGAGTTCAAGACCTACCAGAAAGCCATCCCGTTGTTCGACCGGATGGACTACCTCTCGACTCTTTTCAACAATCTCGCTTACGTGCTCGCGGTCGAAAAACTGATGGATGTGGACGTGCCCGAACGCGCGCAGATCGCGCGTGTCATCCTCTGTGAAATTCAACGCATTCAGTCACATCTGGTCGCCGTCGGCTCGCAGGCCATGGATATCGGCGCCGTTACGCTGATGACGTACGCATTTCGGGAACGCGAGGCCGCGCTCGACATTTTTGAACTGGTGACGGGAGCACGGATGATGACGTCCTACTTCCGGTTTGGCGGGCTCGCACTCGATCTGCCGGCAGGTTTTACGGAGGCCGTGCGTGAATTCATCCAGATGATACCGGGCCGGTTGCAGGAATACGAATCCCTTCTCAACCGGAATCCCATCTGGCTGGAGCGTACACGCGGGATCGCGGAATATACGCGCGAGCAGGCGCTGGCTTATGGGGTGACGGGTCCGATGCTGCGGGCCACGGGCGTGAATTGGGACCTCCGCAAGACGATGCCTTATTCGGGGTATGAGCAGTACGAATTTGACGTGGCGGTCGGCACGCGCGGCAAAGCGGATGTGCTCGAATGCTATTATGTCCGGATGGAGGAGATGCGCCAAAGTCTGCGCATTATCGATCAGGGGTTGGCCAAACTCGCCAAGACCAAAGGTCAGCCCTACCGCACGAATAACCGCAAGGTCTCGCCGCCGCCCAAAGAGGAATTGCAGATTTCAATGGAGGCTCTGATCCACCATTTCAAATTGTGGACTGAAGGATTCAAGCCTCCCATCGGCTATGCCTACTCCTGGGTCGAGTCGCCGCGCGGGGAACTTGGGTTTCTTGTTTCGAGCAATGGGACGAATATGCCCCACCGCGTACACGTGCGCACGCCCTCGTTCGCGAATCTGCAGACGCTCCCTCTCGTCTCCAAGGGATATTACATTGCCGACCTGGTCGGAATCATTGCCATGACCGATATCGTGCTCGGGGACGTGGATAGGTAATTAGAGATTTCAGATTGCGGATTCTCAAGGGTTTGCACTGCAATCTGAAAACTGAAACCTGCAAGTGGAAACTGATATGGAACATATCATCCTGAGAGACCTAGACATTCCAAATATCGCCGACATCGCCGTGTACGAGAAGAACGGTGGGTATCAGGCGCTGCGCAGAGCCGTGAAAGAAATGACACCCGATCAGGTCACCGAAGCCGTCAAAGCTTCGGGCTTGCGCGGGCGCGGCGGCGC
>JBLMXX010000073.1:0-6325 GCA_050257995.1 Acidobacteriota bacterium
ATGCAACAAGTGTACCGCACCGGTCTCGGAATGGGAAAAAGGAGGAACAATGAAACGGAGATTTATTTTCTCGCTGATTGCCGTCCTTGCTCTCTTGGCCATCATCGCCAGTGCCCTTTCCGCGCTTTCGACGACGATGGCTTTGGCGGCAGTACAGCCCGCGACGGTCGCCGTGCCGTCCTCTGTCAGTCTCGCGCCCAAGTCAACGGCGCTCTCGGATTTGGAAAGCGCCTACGAGAACATCTACACCCAGGTCAATCCCTCGGTCGTATTGATCAATGTCCTCATCGGTGCCTCGACCAATCCGCAGTCCGGACGGCGGGGTATCCCCCAAACCGGACGGGTCCAGCAAGCCCTGGGCTCGGGCTTTATGTGGGACACGGAGGGTGACATTGTCACGAACAACCACGTGATCGATGGCGCCACCCAAATCACCGTGACCTTTGCCGACGGGACCACCGTCCCGGGCAAACTGGTCGGCGCGGACCCCGATAGTGACTTGGCTGTCGTCAAGGTAGACGTGCCCACGAGCCAACTGCACCCGGTCCAGGTCGCCGATTCGACCAAGGCGCGTGTCGGTCAGTTGGCGGTTGCAATCGGTAACCCCTATGGCGAGCAGAATACGATGACAATCGGCATCATCAGCGCCCTCGGTCGCTCGTTGCCTGCCAGCGGCGATACCACGCAAGGTCAGGGGGCGTCTCAAGGCCCGGCATACACAATTCCCGACGTTATCCAGACGGACGCTCCGATCAATCCCGGCAACTCGGGAGGTGTTCTGTTGAACTCGGCCGGGCAGGTCCTCGGCGTCACCCAGTCCATCGAATCCGCTTCCGGCAGCTCGTCGGGGATTGGGTTCGCGATCCCCGCGGCGATCGTACAACAAGTCATTCCGGCGCTGATCAAGACCGGGCATTACGATCACCCATATCTCGGCATCAGTGGAACATCGCTATTACCCGGTCTAGCTCAAGCCATGGGCTTGCCGGCGAGCCAGCGGGGCGCTCTGATTGCCCAAGTGACGCCGAACGGTCCGGCGGCACAGGCCGGCTTGCTCGGCAATACCCGGCCGGCAACGGTGGAAGGCGTACAGACCCAGGTCGGTGGCGACGTTATTACCGCGCTGGATGGACAGCAGATCAAGGGCTTTGATGACCTTGTAGCATATCTTGCCCGCTACACGCAGGTCAATCAAACCATCAAGGTGACCATCCTGCGCGACGGCAAGTCACAGGATATATCTGTGACACTCACCGCAAGGCCCTCGAGTTCCTAAGTAATTCCACAACCCGTTCCTCATAAAGACAGCGAGAACCCGACGTTTGACCTCAAACGCCGGGTTCTGCATTGCGCCCCACATCATCATCGGGTAATCTTTGGACAGCGTAGGGAACGCCGCGGCATCCCTTTGGCACTTTATTCAATTTGCTTCGCGATTAACTCGATCAGTCGCTTGCGTTTCTTCGCGCGATCGGCAATGTTGTCATCTTCGCCAGACTGTTCGATCCATTCAAAACAGCGTTGCATGGCGTGTCGGGTCGAGGTAGCATCGCGGCAGTTTGCGACCAGCAGGACTTGGACATGTTGCGCCCGATCCGCGAGGTAATATCCAAAGGGCGCATTCACCAAAACGATGTCCGGATGCCCCAGCAATTTCCTGGCCTGGGTCTCGCCGACGGACTTGTGGACCGCGATGATGTGGACGGGTCCGAACGCATTTCCATCGTGAGATTCCATGTCCTTGATCAACTCATAGTCTTTCAGAAAGGGGGACCCGACCAGGTCCCGCGCCTCCGGGGTTGAAAATGCGTCTGGTATAGCGTGCACCTGGAAAAAGACATTCGTGCGCGCTATTTTGCGGACCAGCGTCCTATCCTTGCCCGTTGAGCCGAGGCTCTCGCACACAACGTCTTCGATCGCGGTCTTGCGACTTGGGAAATCGAGCCGGGACCAATCCAGCGCTTCGCCAAAGTGGTATTTGCCTCTCTTGGCTTCGCGCACGCCCATGCGCGCAAGTTCAGCCACGGCTTCTCGCGTGGCCTGTTTTGCCCGGTCAATGACTTGCTCTCCGGTTTTCGCCGTGGCTCCGCGAAACCGCGCGAGGCGCGCAACGTATTCCTGAAATCGCTTGTGACGGCTTGCGGCGTCCTTGGTTCTGTCCTCGATCTCGATCAAACGAACTTTGGCGGGCGCTCGAGAGATCGCGCGTTCCAACTCCGCGTGACATATTCCGACGTTCGCGTCCGAGGACGCCCACCCCGCATTGCCATTGAAGAGAACCAACAGGATGTCGCATTCGTCAACTTGTTTGAGGCACGCCTCCCAGGAATCCAGTGAACCCTCCTGCGGAGGTGCATCTTCGTTAATCCAGACTTCGAGCAATTGCGAGCCCAGGAAAGTCGCCTGCTCCAATTCCGCTTTAATGCGCAGGCGGACTGCGGATAGATCGACTTCTTTCCCGTCGAGCATAATCTTGTCTGAGCAGCGGCTTGAAATCATTACGCGGATTGTCTTTGGGCGTGCCATTTTAATTTCTCCCATCTACATCAGTCACAGCCATCCTCAACGCCAATTCTGCAGGATAACGACCAGGATACACATGAACTATTTTCAATTATACACTTGTAATCGGGTTTTCAGCAATTCAAAACCGATAAAAAACGCAAGCCCGCACGGCTAAATGATACTCAAGATTGGGCTAATTGACCGAAGATTACTTAGATTCGGGACAATTAGTCAAGAAAGACGGTACCTTCTCCTCTATCCCGAATGGCATAATCGTAGTCTAATGGACTGGATGCTGACGCCGGCATCTAAAAATTCACTGAAGGTGGTGATGGCCTTGAGGCGCGTATGCGCGCCTGAAGGTTTTTTTATTTTGCCCGACGACTCGGGAAAGCGGGGTGATGCCTGGGCCTATTTGCAAGTGACCGATGCAGGTTACGACACAATCTCCAAAGGAGGAAAGGAAATGAAAGCGAAATTTGTTTTAATTCTCAGTATAACACTGCTCCTGCTCGCGCTCGTCGCGGGTTGTAGTGGGGCGACGGGCCCGGCCGGGTCAACCGGTGCGGCAGGTGCGGCGGGTCCAGCGGGTCCACAAGGTCCAGCGGGTCCTGCGGGTGCGGCAGGTCCGCAAGGTCCGGCGGGTCCTGCAGGTCCTGCGGGTCCAGCGGGGAAGGACGGCGTCGGCGGCTCGCTGACGATCACCCAAACGGGAGCATTGCAGTATGCTACCGTGATCTCCAACACGGTCCCTCTGCCTGTCCTGGACGCCCAGCGCCGGGGCTGCCCCGCCTGCCATACACTGATAGACAAGGCGAGCGGCAAATACACTCTCTCTTATGAAGCGCATGAGCGCGCCGAGGCACGCGGTCTCAAGCACCCAGACACCGCGCCCGATGGAACGTCGATCGTGTCGACGAGTGACGTGAGCGTCAAAGTCTGCTTCCAATGCCATGCGGCGGGCACGGGCACGCGCGCGGGCATGGGAACGATTGCGCCACTGTCCCTGCGCGACATTGTCCATCCCGCCCACATGACCAGCCAGACCTTCAAGCTGCACTATGGCGGCGACTGCTTCACTTGCCACAATGTGGACGGCGACGGCAAGTGGACACTCTTGTCGGAAAAGGTTGACACCAACGACAAGGGCGTTCCGAATCCTGCCAAGCTGCCGATCCCCGGAGCATTACCCATCGGCAAATAGCGCAAGTCGTCAAAAAATCTCGAGCGAGCCTGAAGGGATAGGCTCGCTCGACTCTTTATCGACCAATTGACTAATTGACCAATCACTCAATCGACCAACTACTTGAGCGGGAATATGACCGTGAACACAGTCCCCTGACCCGCCGGGCTTTGCGCCGTGACGCGTCCCCCAAAGCGCGTCACCAGGCTCTGCGTGATCGCCAGGCCCAGTCCCGTCCCTTCCTTTTCGATCGCTTTCGCATTGGGGGCGCGATAAAACTCTTCAAATACGTGCGGGAGGGACTCTTTCGGTATCCCGACGCCCGTGTCCGCAACGGTCAGGCATACTTCCTTCTCGCCCCGGCGCAGGGTTGTGACCACCTTGCCGCCGCCCGGCGTATACTGGATGGCATTGGAAATCAAGTTGTTGAGAATAGAGTCCACGCCCTCGTTCGTCGCGCAAATGGTGACCGGTCCGTCCACGCACTCATTCTGCCATTCGAGCGCGACATGTTTCTCCCGCGCCGGCAGTTCGAACCGCCGGACCACGCGGTCGACTGCTTCGACCAGATCGACCGGCACGCCCTCGTTACCCATCTGTAGTTCGTTTTTTCCTGCCGCCAGGTCCAGCAGGTCGTCGATCAGCGTCTGCAAAAAGTCTGCCCGGCGCTGCGCCCGCTGCACAATGTCCGTCTGTTCATCCGTGAGAGGTCCCGCGTATCCGGCGACCAGCGTCCGCAGCAGGCTGCGCACCACGCTGACGGGTGAGCGCAGTTCGTGGGTCACGGTCAGGACGAACCGCGACTTGCTCTGGTCGAGGCGCTCGAACGCCTGATACGCAATGGCATTCTCGATGGCGAGACTGCCGTAAGTGGCGATGGCAGAGAGGAAGGCATTGTCGGACGGGGTAAAGTGATTGGGCTCTGTGCTGTAGGCGCGGATAAGCCCCAGGGGTCCCTGCTTGCCCATCAGGGGAACCGACAACATACTGCGAATCCCTTCGGCAATGGCCTGAGCCGGATACTGCAAGCGCGTGTCCGTCGTAATGTCGGCGATGGCGATGACCCCGCCCGCCAGCACCTGTCGCGCGAGCGGGTTCTGTTCCAGGATCAGGTCGCCCTTTTCCACGTACGCCTCGCTCAGACCGTGCGCCGCCGCGACGGTGAGGCGCGTCTTGTCCTCGCTTAACAGGCGGATCGAGCACGCGCGCACCCCCATGGCTTGGGCGGTCCCGCGGGTCAGTCGGTCAAGCACCTCTCGCAGTTCCAGGGTCGAATTGACCGCCTGCGCGCCGTCGTAAAGCAGCTGCAAGCGGGTGTAGGCGCGCTGAAGGTGCACGCTGAGGTCCACGACTTGCGCGGCGCGATGCCGCATGCGGGTGTTGAGCGTGACCGCAAAATAGGCGACGACGAGCGCGGCGCTCGCAAAGAAAAAGAGGATGCCCAGGATGTAAAGCGGGGACCGGTACACCTCGACGCCGAGAAACTCGTCGAGATGCACGTGCGGTATCAAGCCGGTGTATTCGAGACCCGTTACTCCGCCGACCAGCAGGATCGCCAGAAGCGTGTAGAGATACGCCGCCTGTGGAGAGAGCAGGATGGCGGCGATGACGATGTGGAAAAAGAAATAGAGGAGGGCAGGGCTTTCCAATCCGCCGGTGAAATGAATTAACGCCGTCGTCGTGGCATAGTCCAGCCCGATCTGCAGGTGGGTCAGAAGAGCGAACCGGCCCGACTCGCGCGGCTCTTGGCGTTGCAGGCGGGTGAGGGCGACCTGGCAGATGGCGTTATAGACCAGAACGCCCCCGCCGATCAGGTAGAGCGGCAGGACCGGGACCGTCATTCTCAGGACGGCGGCGGTAAACCACGCACCCACCAGGATACCGAACCCCGCCAGCCACCGGAAGCTGACAAACCAGGTGAGGCTCGAGAACAATTCCTCTTCCACCAGCGCGATCTTGCCGGTTGAATTGAAGAGCTGTGAATCGTCAGGCATCGTCTATTCGCCGCCTCGATGGCAAACTCCCGTTCGGAGAACAGGACGGGCGCTCAGTTCGCAGATTTTTTCAGGTGCTCCCGCACGTGCCGCAGCAGCGCGGCGGGATCGATCGGTTTTTCGATGAACTCGTCCACCGGCAAATAATCCTGATCCGGCGCAAAGCGCAAAGGCGTGGTCGTGTGGATGGCGGTGATCATTAGAATCGGGACGTTTTTGTAGGCGGCAAACTCGCTGCCCGGGTCCGCGTTGCGCAGCGCCAGGCTGACTTGAAAGCCCGCCGTGGTGGTATCCATCATCACGTCCAGGATGATGAGGTCGGGGTTGACCGCTTTGACCCTTTGCAAGCCCGCGTCGCTGCTGGCCTCGCGAAAGACCTTGTAGCCGGCCGCTTCGAGCGGCAGGCGCATCGTGAGCACCAGGTCGTCGTCATCGTCGATAATCAAAATCTTTTCATTGGCCATGGTCTGCTCCTGCCTTGTTCGCGTTCTCGCACTCCAAAATGGCGGTCACGACTTGCGGCACGGCCGCCTGCACCGCCGCACTCAGGTTCTCGCCCCAGCCCACCTGGAGCGGCTGCACGCCGAAGAAAACGATCCGGGGAAGTTTCACTCCCAATGCCTGTGCCAGGCCAAGGGCATCG
>JBLMXX010000074.1:0-12508 GCA_050257995.1 Acidobacteriota bacterium
CTCGGCGGGGATTGGGACTCGAAATTCGAAAGCGACCTGGGGCTCCATTTGCGCGATTTAATTGCTCATTTGAATGGACATCCCCTGGTCACGGTCCACCGGGAAACTCAGCTCATCGAGACGACCGGGTTTGTCGGGAATTTTGACAGTCGCTTGAGAAATGCAAAGGGCGAAGAGAAAAAGATCCGGCACGGCGCGGTAATCGTGACGACGGGTGCGCGAGAGTGGCATGGCGACGCTTTCGGGCTGGGGCGAGATCCGCGCGTGGTTACGCTGAGCGAATTTAACCGGGGGCAGGCAACCTCCCAGTCTCTAAACTCGGTAGTTTTCATTCAGTGCGTTGGACCGGCAGAAAAGTATTGCGGGCGATTGTGCTGCACCGAATCTCTGACCAGTGCACTGCGGCTAAAGAAGCAAAACCCGCATGCCCAAGTGACCGTACTTTACAAAGATATTCGAACGTATGGATTTCGCGAGCGGATTTATCAAGACGCCCGGGCGGCCGGCGTGTTATTTGTGCGCTACGACGACGCGCATCTGCCCCGGATCCTCGAGTCCGGTTCCCAGGTCGCGGGGAGTTCCAAGTTGGCAATACAAATTTGGGAGCCAATTCTCCAGGAAGAACTGACCCTATCTGCCGACCTCGCGGTCCTGGCCGCTCCGCTGGTACCGCATGACGACGCGCGGGAGTTGGCGAACAAACTCAAGGTGCCAGTGGACCAGGACGGTTGGTTCCTGGAAGCGCATGTCAAGCTGCGCCCTGTGGATTTCGCTACCGAGGGAGTATTCGTCGCCGGCGCGGCGCACTATCCAAAGTTTCCGAACGAAGCGATCGCTCAAGCCCAGGCGGCGGCGGCGCGCGCCGCGACCATTCTTTCAAAACCATCCCTGCGCGCGGGCGGAATTGTGGCCCAAGTCGATGCGGCCAAATGCACCGGCTGCTTAACGTGCGTACGCATCTGCCCATATCGTGTTCCGCACATCGTTCCAACCCAAGTGGCAGTGGGGGGGATTTACGGCGCGGCGCAAATTGAAGCCGCGGCATGCCAGGGATGCGGGATTTGCGCGGCAGAATGCCCGGCGAAGGCCATCCAATTGCTGCATTTCAAGGATGGGCAAATCGTTGCAAAGGTTGAAGCATTGTTTACGGGGGTGTACGCATGAGCCCGAATAGCTTTGAACCACAAATCCTGGCGTTCTGCTGCAATTTCTGCGCTTACGCCGCCGCGGACCTGGCCGGCGCATCGCGCATCCAGTATCCGCCGAGTGTCAAGGTCGTACTGCTGCCCTGTACCGGCAAACTGGATGTTCTCTATGCGCTCCGGGCATTCGAGAACGGTGCCGACGGCATTATGGTAGCAGGCTGACTGGAGGGTTCCTGTCATTACCTGGAAGGTAATACAAATGCCAAGCGGCGAGTCAAATACGTTCAAGACCTACTAGACCAGATTGGGATCGGAAGCCAGCGCATCGAAATGTTCAATATGTCGTCTGCCATGGGCGGCGCGTTTGCCGAAGCAGTGACCCGGCTGACCCAGAAAATCCAGCAGCTAGGCCCGAACCCGGTGAAAACAAGTCAATTAGCCAATCAGTCAACAAGCGGCTCGTCACCAATCGCCTGATTGATCATACGACGGATTGACATTAACGGAGGATAACATGATCGTCGCGGAACAAAAACCGTTCGAAGAAATCAAAGCCAAGCTCGAGAAAGCAAACAGGGTGCTCCTCGTCGGCTGCGGCACCTGCGTCACGGTCTGTTTTGCGGGCGGTGAGAAAGAGGTTGGCATTCTCGCTTCCAGCCTGCGAATGGCGACTAAGATCGATGGCAACGCCAAGGAAATTGACGAGGCCATGGTACAGCGGCAATGCGAGTGGGAGTACCTGGACACGTTGAAAGATAAAATTGACGACTATGATTTGATTCTGTCGCTTGGATGCGGCATCGGGGTGCAGGCGATTGCCGAACATTTCCCAAAGGCGCGGGTTGTGCCGGGGCTCAACACGTCCTTTCTCGGGCTCCCCACCGAGCAGGGGGTGTGGGCGGAACGCTGCGCGGCGTGCGGCAATTGCATTCTCGACCTCACAGGTGGGATCTGCCCAATCGCCCGCTGCTCCAAGAGCCTGCTCAACGGTCCCTGCGGCGGTTCCGACGGCGGCAAGTGTGAAGTTAGCAGTAAAGAACGCCCGGTGGACTGTGCGTGGGACATGATCGTGAGGAAATTGATGGAACGCGGCGAGTTAGAGCGACTGCTTGAAATCAATACGGCCAAGAACTGGCAGACCAGCCGCGACGGCGGTCCGCGCCGGATCGCGCGCGAAGACCTGATGCTGGCGAAGGAGTAATTACCATGGCTGAAGGAACCAACGGGTACAAATCAGGAAGCACTCTCGAAAAGATATTGACGGCGGGCAAGTTCGCCGCGACCGCCGAGCTGGGTCCGCCCAAGAGCGCCGACGCCGACGTCATTCGGAAAAAGGCGAAACTGCTCAAGGGCTTTTGCGACGGCGTGAATATCACCGACAACCAGACCGCGATCGTGCGCATGTCTTCCATTGCCGCGGCCGCGCTTGCCGTGCAAGAGGGGTTGGAGCCGATCATGCAAGTGACTTGCCGGGACCGCAATCGTCTCGCGATGCAAGCCGACATGCTCGGCGCCTATGCGCTCGGCGTGCGCAATCTGCTCGCCCTCTCGGGTGACCACCAACAATTCGGCAATCACCCGACCGCGAAGAACGTCTATGACCTGGATTCGCTTACTCTCGTCCAGATGATCAAGGGCTTACGGGATGACGCCAAATTCCAATGCGGCGAAGAGATCAAGGGCGTCAATCCCCGGTTCTTTATCGGCGCGGCGGAGAATCCTTTTGCCGAGCCGTTCGACTTTCGCCCATACCGCCTGGCGAAAAAAGCCAAGGCGGGCGCCAATTTTATTCAGACTCAGCTAATCTACAATGTCCCCAAGTTCAAAGAGTTCATGAAACGCGTCGTGGACCTCGGCGCGCACGAAAAGGTTTATATTCTCGCAGGCGTAGGACCGCTCAAGACGGCAGGCGCTGCCAAGTACATGCGCGACCAAGTCCCCGGAATGGATGTACCGGATGAGATCGTCAATCGCATGGAAGGGGCCGGCAAAGGCATTGAAGACAAAAAAGCCAAAGCCGCTGCCGCCCGCGAGGAGGGGATCAAGATCTGCGTTGAATTGATTCAGCAGATGCGGGAGATTCCAGGGGTTGCCGGCGTTCACATCATGGCGATCGAGTGGGAAGAGGCGGTCGGCAAGATCGCGGAACAAGCGGGACTGCTGCCGCGCCCGATCATCCAACAAGCCAATGAGTCAATGGGCCAATGAGCCAATGGCCCTGCGCAAATCAAGTGATGAACTGGTAAGGTAATTCATACAGACTGAGGAGCACTATATGGCTCTTGAAACCAAAGAAAAACTAGCGACCACTCTCGCGCACGATCTCGACGAGAATGTATATCTTTGCTACCAGTGCGTCAAGTGCACCAGCGGGTGCCCATTGGCAGACGAATTTGACCTCAAGCCCAACCAGGTGTTGCGTGCGCTGCAGCTAGGCGAAGATGAGCGTGTGCTCAACAGCAAGACCATTTGGCTGTGCGCCTCCTGCCACACCTGCGTGACGCGCTGCCCGCAGAACATAGACCTGCCGCGCATTAATGATCAATTGGCAATGACGGCGCTCAAGCAAGGGATCAAACCCCAGGTGCCCGAGGTCCCGCTCTTTCGAGAAGTGTTTTTGCGGAACGCTCGCTGGCTGGGTCGGGCGTACGAGTTGGGACTGATCGCCGAAATGAATTTGCGCACCCGTCAGCCATTCAAGGATGTGCCGATGGGCTTGACCATGTTGCGCAAGCGTAAGGTAAAAATCCTTCCGAGCTTTACCCGTCCGCCGAAACGCGCCAAGCCCGTCGAGCAAAAAGAAAATCGGATTGCTTATTATCCGGGTTGCTCGCTGCATTCCCTTTCCTCCGAGCTCGATCACTCGACCCGGGCTGTGCTCAAAGAGTTTGACGTGGACCTGTACGAGCCAAAGGGCTGGCTCTGCTGTGGTAGTTCACCTGCTCATAGCACGGACCACCTGCTCGCGACGACCATGCCTGTAAAAAATTTGGCTCTGATCGAGCAAAGCGGATTCAAGCAAGTGCTGGCACCCTGCATCGCGTGCTATTCGCGCTTTAAATCGGCCCAACATGACATTAACCAGAATCCTGAACTGAAAAAACAAGTTGACCAGAAAATCGATTATACCTATCAGAACCAGGTACAGGTGAAATCGCTGCTCGACGTTTTCGAGGAACGCGTGGGACTGGAAACGATCGCCAAGCGGGTGAAAAAGCCGCTGCGCGATCTAAAGGTGGTGTCGTACTATGGCTGCCTGCTCACGCGACCGCCCGAAATAACGGGGTCGGAGCATCCGGAGAATCCGACGGAAATGGACCGCGTCGTCGAAAAGCTCGGCGCGACGGCTCTGGACTGGTCATACAAGACAGAGTGCTGTGGCGGCAGTCTCTCCCTTACCCGTACCGACATTGCGCTCAAACTCACTCGCAGGATCCTGGAGGATGCCCGCGCCGTGGGCGCAGACGTGGTGACAACAGCCTGCCCGTTGTGCCACGTCAACCTTGACGCGCGCCAAGCCGCGCTGAACCTGGAAGAACCGCTCCCGATTTTATTCATCACCCAGCTTATGGGGCTCGCGTTCGGTCTCGAACCGCGCGCGCTTGCCCTCGACAAGAACATGGTAGATACCCACCGTCTGCTCACCCGATTTCAGAGCACACCCTGAAATTCTTTTTGCGATGAGGCAAATGACTATGCGTGAGATTCCTGCCAGTCTAATCACGGAAACCGTCGCCCGACTTGCCATCGAAGCCAACCACTATTTGGGCGGCGATGTCGTCGCCGCGTTGCAGCACGCGCGCGAGATCGAAGAGTCGCCCGCCGGCCGCGAGGTACTCGACCAGTTGCTCAAGAATTCCGAGATCGCCCGCAATGGCGAATTCCCGCTCTGCCAGGACACGGGCGTCGCCGTCATTGTCGTGGAATTGGGGCAAGAGGTGCACGTCAGCGGCGGAGCGTTGAACGAGGCGATCCATGCCGGCGTACGCAAAGGTTATACGGATGGCTATCTGCGCAAATCCATGGTCGGGCACCCCTTCTCAACGCGCATCAACTCGAAAGACAACACGCCTGCGATGATCCACACCGAGGTCGTTCCCGGCGATCAGCTCAAGATCACCGTCATGCCCAAGGGCGGCGGGTGCGAAAACATGAGCGCGCTCGGCATGCTCAAGCCAGCGGATGGGCGCCAGGGCGTCTTGGACTTTGTGAGCGGCGTTATCGACCGCGCCGGCTCCAATCCTTGCCCGCCGACCATCGTGGGGGTGGGAATCGGCGGCAATGCGGACCAGGCCATGTGGCTGGCAAAAAAGGCGCTCCTCCGCCCGGTGTCTCAACCCAACCCGGACCAAGAGACCGCGGCTTTGGAAAACGATCTGCTCACGCGCATCAACAATCTCGGCATTGGACCCATGGGACTGGGCGGTCGCATTACCAGTCTGGCTGTCCATTGCGAAACGGCGCCCTGCCACATTGCAAGCATGCCGGTCGGTGTCAATGTCCAATGCCACAGCGCTCGCTTCAAGGAAACCGTATTGTAGGCGAGCGGGCGAGCCGTCGGCTCCCCCTTACACCGAATTTACGAACAATCGAGGCGAACATGAGACTGACTACTCCCTTGACCGACGAGGTCGTCGAAAAGTTACATGCGGGCGATCGAATAGAGATCACAGGCACTATCTACGTGGCGCGCGATGCGGCCCACAAGCGCATGGTGGAAGCCCTGGACCGCGGCGAAAAACTGCCGTTGGATATACACGGCCAAGTCGTCTACTATATGGGTCCCTCTCCCACCAAACCAGGCAAGGTCTTTGGCTCGGCAGGTCCGACCACCAGCGGTCGAATGGACCGGTATGCGCCGCGCCTGATGGCGGAAGGATTGAAAGGTATGATTGGCAAGGGACTGCGCTTGCCGCCCGTGAAGGACGCAATGAAGCAGTATAAAGCCGTCTATTTCGCCGCGACCGGCGGCGCGGCGGCGTTGATCGCCCAGCGCATCAAAAAGGCGCAGGTGATCGCGTACGAAGAACTGGGCGCCGAAGCCCTCCAATGCCTGGAGGTAGAGGATTTTCCCGTCATCGTGGTGAACGACATCTACGGCGGCGACGCCTACGAAGAAGGCAAGAAGCAGTGGGCGAGAAAGTAGTCGAATAGTCGATTGGTCGATTAGTCAATTTGTGATTAGGTGATTCGACGGTGCCCCGGAGAGCGATTTACACTTGCTCTTCGGGGTATTTTACGCTATCATACCAGCAGCATGCGAATTCTGATATTCTCGGACCTACATTCAAATCTCGAAGCGCTGGCGGCTCTGCACGCAGTGGAAAAACCGCCGGATGCGCTCTTTTTCCTCGGCGATATCGTCGGTTATGGACCCGACCCGGCAGCCTGTCTCGGCTGGATGCGCGCTCATGCGACTCACATCGTGCGCGGCGACCACGACCATGCCACCGTTACGGAGGGCGATTTCGCATCGCCTGAAGATTATCGCGAACTCGCCATCGCCACGCGCGAGCACACGCGCCGCCAACTCCGCCCAGGCGACCTCGCCTACCTCGCGGGGCTTCCGACGACGCGGCGCGTGGAAATGGGAGGCGCGCGGTTTTTCCTCGCTCACGGCACCCCGCGAGATCCATTGACACGCGGTCTGGACATCGCTACTGCACCGGAAAACACTTGGCGCGCTGAGTTGGAGGGGATTGACGCCGACGTGGTGCTCCTGGGTCATACTCACGTCCCCGCACTGCGGCGTATCGGCACCACCCACATCGTCAACCCTGGAAGTCTTGGGCAGCCTCGCCACGGCTTGCCCAGCGCCACCTTTGCCGCGTGGGAAGACGGTCATCTTCAGATCCATCACATTGACTATGACCCCACGCCCACAAAGAATAAACTCGCGCTCATGTCCCTGGACCCGGAAATCCAGGAACGGCTGGGCGAGATCCTGGATCGCGGAATATAAAGATGCAGATTGGAATCATCGGACTGCCAAACAGCAGTAAAACAACAATTTTTAATGCTTTGACGCGCGGCCAAGTCGAGACGGCGGCTTTTTCGTCCGGCAAGCTCGAAATCCACACCGCGATGGTGGATGTGCCCGATCCGCGCGTGCAAGTGCTTGCCAAGATGTTCAACCCGCGCAAGGTGACGCACGCACGGGTCCAGTACAATGACATTGCCGGGTTGGCGCGCGGCATAGGCGAAAAAGGCGGGATTGACGGCAACCTGCTCAACCAGATCGTCCAGAACGATGCGCTCTTGCACGTCGTGCGCGCCTTTGAGGACCCCAATGTCCCGCATATCGAGGAGACGGTTGATCCGGCCCGCGATCTGGAAATCCTGGACACCGAGTTGATCCTGTCCGATCTCACAGTGGTCGAGCGGCGGCTGGAGCGCATCGAAGCCGGTCTCGGCAAGCGCAGCGGCACGCCGGTCGAACGCGAGACCATGCAAAAAGAGCAGGCGCTTTTGCAGCGGTTCAAACCTCAGTTGGAGAATGGCAAGCCGCTGCGAGACCTGCCAATCAGCGACGAAGAAGCGCGGCTGATGCGCAATTTAGCGCTTGTCACCGCCAAGCCGCAACTGGTCGTGCTGAATACTGGCGACCGCGCGGTAAGCGACCCCAAGCAGATTGTCTCTTACGATCACCAAAAGACCGTGCTCGCCACCCTACAGGGCAAGCTGGAAATGGAACTCGCACAAATGTCCTCTGAAGACGCCCGCGATTTCCTTCAAGAGTACGGGATCGAGGAACCGGGCCTTTCCAAAGTGATCCGGCTCTCCTACGCTCTCCTCGGCTTGCAATCCTTCTTCACCGTCGGCGATGACGAGGTACGCGCCTGGACCATCCCGGTGGGAGCACATGCGGTAGAAGCCGCGGGGGTCATCCACACCGACCTCGCCCGCGGCTTTATCCGCGCCGAAGTGATTTCGTATGCCGACATGATCTCGGCAGGCGATATGGCGGAAGCCCGCAAGCGCGGTTCGCTGCGCCTGGAAGGCAAGGACTATGTCGTCCAGGACGGCGACATCCTGAACATCCGCTTTAACGTCTCCTGACCTCGGCGGCCTGCTATTTTGACTTGATTCTGACCTATTCCTGACCTACTTTAGTTGACAAACATCCATTGTTAGTATATACTAACAATGGATGTTTTTTAATATTACTACCCGATGGTCAGGTCTACGATGAAATTTGGCAATCCCTTTTCCCGCAGGAGCCGCCCCACTCATCATCCCGAGACCGGGGAGATGATTCTCCTCTCGCTCGTGCGAGCAGATGAGAACGCACAGGTTGCCTTTCCCAACGACCTCGCTCGAGAACTCGAACTATCACGTGCGACGCTCGATTCGCACGTGGGCGCGCTCGTTGCTGCGGGACTGGTAACAAACGCCAGCGGTGGCATGTTGGCTCTTTCCCCTAGCGGCCGCCACCGCGCCCATGCCCTGCTCCGCCGCCATCGCCTCGCCGAGCGCCTGTTCACGGATGTGCTGGGAATGGATTGGGCACACGCTCACGCCGAGGCCGACAAGTTCGAGCATATGGTTTCAGCGGAAGCGGAAGCGGCACTCGCCACACGACTCGGCGATCCCGAGACCTGTCCCCATGGCAATCCGATCCCCGGTGCAGGACAAGCATCGATGCACTCACTTGCGCGGCCGCTCGCCGAATGCGCTCCCGTCACCCGCGCGATCATCGCCCGCATCGGACTGGAGACACCCGCTGCCCTGCAGCACCTCGCCACATTGGGGTTACTGCCGGATGTGGAGATACAAGTGGAGAACAAAGTCCCAATGGGCGGGCCCGTGATGGTCCGCGTTGGGCGAGCGCATTATGCGCTAGGTCGCGACCTCGCCTCCCGAATCTGGGTCACGCCACTGGCGTGACATCGGGCGTTCAGCCGAACGCCTTTGCAAATGGATGCTTATGTGTGCCTGCCATGTTGAAACCCGAGCTTTCGGACAAACCGATCTGACAATCGCCCTTGCCGGCAACCCGAATGTCGGCAAGTCAAGTTTCTTCAACCGGCTTACCGGTTCAAATGTCGAGACGGCGAATTATCCCGGCAAAACCGTTGCGCTCAATTTCGGGACCGCCGACTTCAAAAGCAAACACATCGGTATCATCGATCTTCCGGGCACCTATGCCCTGGGCGCGAGGAGTGAAGACCAATGGGTTGCCCGCCAGGCCGTCCTCGAGGATCCGCCGGATGCCGTCGTCGCGATTGCCGATGCCACCAACCTCGAACGCAATCTCTATCTCGTTCTACAATATCTTGATCTCGGTCTGCCGCTCGTGCTCGCCGTTAACCTCATCGACGAGGCAGCGCGGTCCGGAATCGAAATAGAGACCGCTCGGATCTCGGACGCGCTTCAAGTTGCGGTGATACCCACTGTCGCCACGCGCGGCAAAGGGATCGACAGGATGCTCGCGACTGTGGCGGAACTGCCGCACCATCAAACCGCTCCCCCGCCAAAATATGACATCGAGATCGAGACGGCGGTTGAGAAACTCGCCCGGTTAATCTCCACTTCCCTCTCCGAAACGCCTTACAACCTAACTCCGCGCGCGGTAGCGCTCCTACTGCTGGAAGAGGACGAATGGCTCACGCGGGCTGTCGGCGAGACTTGCGAGGGCGCCAAGGTACTGGCTCGCGCACGAGAATTGAGTGCAGATATCGAGGCGCGCGTCGGCGAACCGCTGAGCCTTCACTTGCCCCGCGCGCGCCACGCGCTCGCACACACCATCGCGCAGGCCGCGCAGGTCCAGCACCCCGCCCGCGAGCCATTGTCGGTGAAATTGTGGCGCTGGTCCATTCAGCCCCTCACCGGCATCCCCATGCTTGCAATCGTCCTCGTCACTTTGTTTGCCGCGTTGTTCTGGACCGGCGGCACCTTGGGAGACACATTTTCCACGATATGGGAAAACTTTGTGTCTCCGCCGATCCAAGCCATCGTCTTTTTCATCCTCGGAAATGGGGCGTTGGGAAAGATCGCCCTGTGGGGATTCGACGCCGGGATCGAAGCCGCTCTCGAGGTCGGCATTCCGTACGTCCTGACCTTTTATGCCATGCTCGCCGTCCTGGAAGACAGCGGCTATATGAACTCGATCGCCTTTCTGCTCGATGCCCTGATGAAACGGCTGGGGCTTCACGGGCGCGCCGCCATCCTGCTCCTGGCGGGAGCGGGATGTAACGTCCCTGCTGTCCTGGGGACGCGTGTGCTGACCACCCGGCGCGAGCGCATCATCGCAAGCACACTGATCGTCCTGACGCCGTGCAGTGCACGCACCGCGGTTATCGTCGGCGGTGCAGCCTTGTTCGCGGGCTGGCAGTATGGTGCCGTCCTACTGCTTATCGCGCTGGCGCTCTTGATCGTCGTGGGAGCCGGGCTTAACCGTGTCATGCCAGGCCGGTCGGATGACTTGGTCATGGAGATGTTCCCCTTCCGCATCCCCGCTCCGCGGACCGTGATTCGCAAGACCTGGCACCGATTTAAGGAATTCGTCATGATGGCACTGCCGATCATGCTGATAGGCAGTTTCGTCATGGGAGCGCTGTACGAGACGGGGACCATTTGGCTGTTCAGCGCTCCGCTGTCGCTACTCGTCGAGGGCTGGCTGGGACTGCCTGCCGTAGCAGGACTAACTCTGTTATTCGCTATCCTGCGAAAGGAACTCGCACTCCAGTTCCTGGTGACACTTGCGATCGTCCAATACGGCACAGGAGCCCAGAACCTGCTCGCTTTTATGACGCCCCAGCAGTTGTTCATCTATGCACTCGTGAATACGATCTACTTGCCTTGCATTGCGACCTTTGCGGTCCTGCAAAAAGAACTGGGCACCCGCGCGGCCGTCGGCATCGCCGCGTTCACGATTGCGCTCGCGATAACATTGGGAGGAATCGCTCATTATGCGCTGGCCTTGGCTTGAGAAAGAAAAAAACGACCTCTCCCGACAGAAAGGTCGCCCCAAGATAAACTCTCCTTCCAACGATCTGCAATGCCCGCTCTGCGGCAAGCGATTCCAAAGTGGCGAAGCGCTGGCCTGCACAAGCTGTGGGCTCGCGACTCGCTGCGGGCTGGTGATGTGCCCGAATTGCTCTTACGAGTTTGCCGTTTAGAAGGGCAGCGGCGCTCAGCACCATCCTTGCGCTAATGATATTCTTTCTCTTGCTCGGGAGATACTTGGTCCTCGGCATCCTTCCGTATTATATTGCGCGGACACGCATCAGATCGCCTATTGCGACATGCTTCTCCTCAAAGATCTTTTCCAGTGATTTCCACCCATCTCTTATCTTAAACTTCCTCTCGGATTCGTAAAGCGGAATTATCCACAATATTCGAATGTGGTAACTCCCCCTATTAATGGAGTGAAAGCTGGGCGGGTCAAAATAGGGTGGCGTGAATATCACAGACGTAAGGTGCGAATTAAGCACGATTGGTTCGCCAAGCGAGATTGTATGTTCGCTATCTACCGATGTGTTTCCCTTATGCGGATATGCAGCCAACATAGCAATACGTTTAGGAAGAACGGGGTGCGGTTGAAATGTACCCAGGAATATTTCTACACGGTGGTCTGAATGTGGATTCGCGGCTCCCATTGGAGCTCTGCTCATGCCTATACTTGCGTAGATGGTCAGCCGATCTATTGGCAACGTAAATTCAGCCACATACAATGGATTTGCCTGTGCAGGAACTCGTGGGTCACTAATCGTGTAAACTTGAGTCGCCTTGCTCCACCGGTTTTCGTAGTGCTCTAAAATTACATGGTCGCTAGATGACAGAGTCATCATTGAGATTCAAATCCATCTTCGCCCTTGAGTCCTATGCCGGGACCTGGCTCGGTCGCTTGATCAACTGCTGGAGCATCCACCCGAGTGATTTGGGCTGTTCGTCCATATCCCCCTGGATCAACTCAATGCGCCGCCAGACCAACTGCGCTTCCTCCGGCTCCAGGTACTTGTCCAAATCTTTCTCCAAGGAAACCGTATTCTCGTACACGGTCGAAAACAGTCCCCAATCCCGCGCACACAGTTTAGCAATGTACTCGTGGTCGATCTGGTCTTCGGCTTCCCCTTTCGCCACGCGATGGTCGAGCAGCAGCGCAATCGTGTCCTGGATGTCCTTTTCCACAAACTTGACCCGCTGTAACTTGACCAGAACCAAGTCCGCAAACGGCAGGGTGGGCGAGGCAAGCGCCAGGCGCGGTCCCAAGTCAATCCGGTGGTCCTCGCGATAATCCGGCACGGTCAATTCCACGTCCAAGCCGTTCTTTCCGAACGTCCAGGCCGTCTTGTCCTTGCTGCGCAGGGTCAAACCTTGTTTGATGAACAAGGTTCCGAGTACCTCAAAATCCCTCGCCG
>JBLMXX010000075.1:0-21076 GCA_050257995.1 Acidobacteriota bacterium
AGGCGAGAATTGAAGTATGAGAGAGCGTTCTGCAATTTCGACGTCCAAGCCTTTAGAAGCCGGAAAGTGATATCGGACGAACGTCTCACACTCGTCCACTGTCCTCAGATCAATGAGCCAATTTTCGCATTTGGGAGCGTTCTCCTCGACGAGGCGACCGACGAGGCTCATTTAGGTGGAATTTTTCCCAACCGGTTTCCGCAAGGGTATTATTCAAAACGTCTGCAACTGTGATTGTCATCATAGAAGCGCTCCGGGGTAGGGGGGAAGGATTAACCATCTAAACAAGATATTTCATTTTCAACAACTAATATTATTTAAAGTATAATACAGGTCGAAGTGAATGTCAAATTCACTTGACGTAAATGGAATCCTCGTTTAGAGTAGACGGCGAATAAAATGGCTGCATCGACCAATCGTCGCGTTCACGAGCCGTACGTTTTCGCTGCGCTGGCGTTCGCATTGACCGCCGGGTTTGGTCTCGCCGCTATTCTCGTCGGCGTTCTGCCAATCGGAATTCCTCTCGGCGCGTGGTGGGTCGCTTCCGTCCAGGCCCACGGGCACGCACAACTATTCGGCTGGGCCGGGCTCTTCGTCCTCGGAGTCGGCTTGTTCTTTTTGCCGCGCCTGCGGGGGACTGTTCTCGCTCGACCAGAACTGGCGCCTTGGGCGCTCGTGTGCTTTGTCGTCGGGATCACACTACGAGCTCTCTCACAGCTGCTGCTGGGCATCCTCGCGGGAAATGGGTCGCTTGAATCGTCCTGGGGGTTTGTAGGACGCTCTGGGCTTGTGCTCTCCGGCATCCTCGAGCTCGCGGGCGCAGTGCTGGTTGTGGTAATGCTAAGGACCTCTTTCCGCCGTGGACGTCCGCTTGCACCTGACGCGCCGATACTCCTGGTACGTCCATATCTGGCAACGGCGTTCATCAGCTTCGGGCTGGGAATCCTGCTCAATGTCGCACTGGCAATATCCACTGCATTCAGCGGCAGTTTCCTTTACCCTTCTGCCTGGGACGATGCTCTCACGCATCTCCTAATCTCAGGATTCATCGTCCCGATCGCGCTCTCGCTTTCCATTCGCAACCTGCCTCTCTTTATGCGGCTTGCCTTTCCCCCAAAAGGGGCACTTCTGCCTATCCTGGCATCTTATGTAATTGGCTTGATTTTGCGGACGGCGGGCAGTGTTTCAGAACAGACGTTCTCTTTGTCTATACTGACCGGGATCGGGAGTGTACTTGAAGGTGGAGCGCTCCTTGTGTTTATCTGGGAATTCGATGTTTTGCTTCGGCGCAAGCAGCCATGGATCACCAGCCGTACCCCTCCCCCACCGGGCTATGTCGAGACGCGCAAGCCCACCCGTAAGCACTACCCCGATTATGGAGAGTTCGGGCGGTTCGAGTTGTTGATTATATCCGCATACGCGTGGCTCGCATTCGCCAGTATCGTCGCTGTTCTCAATGGAGTTGCCATTTTGGCTGGCATCCCTGCCCTTTCCATAGGAGGTGCCGGAACGCCAATACTCAATCCTGATATCGAACGTCATGCGATGACACTAGGATTTATCACCTTATTGATCTTTGGAATGGCGGCGCGCATGCTCCCTGGCTTTAGCGGCAAAGCACGCGTAGCAAGCACGCGTCTGGTCATGGCGACTTTCTGGCTCGGCAACAGCGCTACCGTATTTAGGATTGCACCCCTCCTCGCGCCGGACCTGATGGGTGCAAATGTAGCGTTGGGCGTGTCGGGAATCATCGGCTGGCTAGCGGTCGCATGCCTCGCCATCAATTTGTGGCGCACATTCCGGTCAGGGGCAAAATGAAGAAAAGAGATGCATACCGGCAGGCACTAAAGAAACTCGAGAACTGGGATTCCTTAATTGTAACGGAATCTGGCTTGCCGGGACCACGCGGTAATATCGAATTGGCGCAAGCGGTGGCAGATGAGGGGACCGCCCAGTTGTTCGAGCTTTATGCGTCTTTTGATCCCACGCAGGCGCCGGAGAATTCGCCTCACGTAATGCTCGTGGCGAGCGGTTTCATCGGTTTCGGGCAGCTCGTCGCCGAGGGGAAGCGAAAATATCTAAAGCAATTGCGCCTTGGCGCCTCAGATCCGCGCTGGCGAGTGCGGGAGGCGGTCGCGATGGCACTCCAGCGTGTGGGAGAGGGAAATATGGAATTGCTCCTGGATGAGATGGGAAAATGGAGCAAGGGAAATCTTCTGGAACAGCGAGCCGCGGCCGCCGCTTTGTGCGGGCCCGCTCTACTGCACGAGCATAAGCACGTCAAGCGAGCCCTCACAATCCTCGATGGGATCACGTCGCGTATTCTGAGGATTCAGGCACGTAAGAAGGTCGAATTCAAGGCACTCCGCCAGGGTCTGGGCTATTGCTGGAGCGTTGCTGTCGCCGCCCATCCTGTTCAAGGCAAGAAGATGATGGAGAAGTGGTTCTCTTCCCCTGACCCGGACATTGTCTGGATTATGAGAGAGAACCTCAAGAAGGGTCGCCTCAAGCGGATGGACGCCAAGTGGGTGAATCACTGGCAGGCACGACTCGACAGCGCATAGTGATCTATAACTGAGCTGGAAGATTAAGGATATGAAAATGCGCAATCTGCTGTGCCTGTTCAAGTGTCATCTCCTCGATGGGAAGCGTAGGAGGCGGTTTGGGGCTGGGACCCTTCCAATTTGGATAGTATCTAGCTTAGAGCGCATATTCCTCAAACCGTGGCACCAGCCTCGCCGCAATCTTGCCTTCGATCAAGGTCCCTTTTTCCGTAAACTCTTCCCGGTCCACGATGCCGCGCTGATGAAACAAAGCAGCAAGGTCTCCGGCATTGTAAGGGATCTGGACACTCAGTTCTACAAGGTTCTCACCCAGCACCTGTTCTACCTGCTGCAGCAATTCACTCAACCCTGTCCCGTTCAGCGCCGAAATCGGTACCGCGTTCGGACCCGCCATGATCGCGTCTTGTGTAACGACCCAACGATTCCCCTGCCCGACCGGCAGCTCGTCCACTTTGTTTAGCGCCATCACCACCGGCTTATTGACTGTGCCAATCTCCCGCAGAGTAAGTTCGACCGCTGCCATTTGCTCGCGCGCGTTCGGATGCATCACATCCACGACGTGCAGCAACATGTCCGCCTCCCCTATTTCCTCCAGCGTGGCTCGAAAGGCGGCTACGAGTTCTGTAGGCAGTTTCTGGATAAAACCAACAGTATCAGTGAAAAGCGCTTCCGACCCACTGGGCAGTTTCACCCGGCGTGTGGTAGGATCGAGCGTGGCAAAGAGCATATTCGCAACGTAAACGGGATTGCGGGATGACTCGCCCAATAAATTCTCGGTCAGCGCGTTGAGGAGGGTGGATTTGCCGGCATTGGTATATCCTACAATCGCGACGACCGGCAGTCCTTCCTTCCGACGCTTGCGGCGGTACTCGCGCCTATGCGTCCGCACGTCCTCGATCTCTGACTTGAGATGTGAAATCCGAGCGCGAATCTCGCGGCGGTCTAGTTCCAACTGGCGCTCGCCTGGACCGCGCAAGCCAACCCCGCCAGTGCCTCCGCGCCCCGCCGCGCCGCCTGCCTGGCGCGCAAGGTGTGTCCACATACGAGTAAGGCGTGGCAGTCTATATTCGTATTGTGCCAGTTCCACTTGCAAGGCACCTTCTCTGGTGCGGGCGTGCTGGGCAAAGATATCCAGGATAAGCGCAGTGCGGTCCAGGACTTTGATGTCCTTGCCACCGAACGACTGCTCGATCTCGCGTTGTTGGTTCGGATGCAATTCCTCGTCAAAAATCAGCATGTCGAATACGAGTTCCTCCCGCAGAGCGACGATTTCCTCCAGCTTGCCTTTGCCGATGAGGGTAGCAGGATTGATACGGCTGATCTTTTGGATGGTCTGGCCGACCACACTCACGCCCGAGGTGCGCGCCAATTGAGCAAGCTCGTCCATCGAATCTTTGGTCGAGAACCCATCGTGCCCTTGCTTCATTTCCACGCCGACGAGGTACGCTCGTTCGGTCGGAGGAACGGTTGGTACAGTGTTTTCTCTAGGAATAGTCGTCTCCTCTAATACAATTCAGTCCCTTGTTCCAATCATATTTTACCACGGTCCTGCCCCGATTGCGAATGCCACTCGTCTCACGCGCTCCCTTACTCTCGCACTCCTCTATTTACTCTCCAACCAAGTTTGCAGCACCCGACCCACACGCTCCAGGCTCTCCGGCGAGCATTTGTCCAAAGTATCCTCTACTGTATGCCAGTAGGGATAATCAAAATCGATCAGGTCGACAGCCCGAATGCCTTTTTCGAGAAAAGGCGAATGATCGTCGGACATCGACCACTTGTATTGTGGGACAAACTGGGCGGAATACCCCAATCGAGCGGCAATCCCCCATAACTGCTCCTGAAACTGCTTGTCCGAATTCTGCTCATAATAGATGTTCTGGTCCTTGTCGCCGATCATATCCACAATTATGACTGCCTCTGGTTTTTTGTCCAAGTGGTCCGCCACGTACGTTGCTCCCACTGACCAGGGCCACTGAGCGTTGCTATCACAATGATCGGGCCATACAATGCAGCCGGGCAGTTCGCCATCGTCCTCCGCGTCGAAAAAGGCCAGCCACACTTCGTTGTGCAGCTTGGATATGTCGAGCGTTCGGGCCAGCTCAAGCAGAACGGCGACACCGCTCGCGCCGTCATTCGCACCTGGGACTGGCTGTTCGGGCTGCTGCTTATCCTGGTCGGCGCGCTTGCGTGTGTCATAATGTGCACCGAGGATGATAACCGGTCCCCTGCCCTCTGCCGCCTTGCCGATAACATTTCGCACGGGCACATTCCTATAAACAAACTCTTGGGTAGCTATCCCCCATTTCGATTCTTTCAGTTGGGCCATGATATAATCACCGGTTGCCCGATCCTCTTTGGACCCCGCCGGCCGCGGCCCCAAGTTCATCTGGGCTACTAGGTAGGTTTGAAAAGCATGGGCACCGTCAAACACCTTTGGTAGCGGAGTTGGCAACGGCACTGAGGTGGCAGGTGGTGACTTGGTCGCGCAGGCAGCCAAGAGAAGCGCACACAAAACGAGAGAGGGGAAGACACTGATTCGCATAGCGTTTTTCTTTTCTTAATCTAGGTCTTAAGCGCATGTACTGCTTTGCCTACGCGAAAACCATTGAGCAGGAATATAACACTTCTCGCGTCGTTGCGCAATACCATCTGAGAGAGGCAAATCATTTGACGCTTTTTGTAACTGTGAATATAATCCGTTCGATGATCCTCACTTCTTTTCATACGCGCATGGGCTGGGTTGCCCTCCTGGCAGACGATCATGCTCTGCTCGGACTGGCGCTCCCGCGCGCAACCCGCCGCGCTGCCCTCGATGAATTGCGAGCCGAATTTCATTGCCAGCCACCACGCGGTGAAAATGTCATCACCCAGATTACACAGCAAAAGATAGAGCGCTATTTCCATGGGGAGCGCGTCACATTCAACGGAATTCCCATCGACGGATTCAAGGCAACTGATTTTCAGCGGAGCGTGTGGTGGCTTACACGCGCCATTCCTTACGGAACCACCCGCACCTACGACTCACTCGCCCGCGCCGTGGGGCGACCGCACGCCGCGCGTGCGGTCGGTCAGTGCATGGCCCGGAACCCTCTGCCTATCATCATCCCATGCCATCGCGTCGTGGGGAGTAGCGGTGATTTGCGCGGTTTTGGTGGTGGACTGGCGATGAAACAAGCCCTTCTGGAAATGGAAGGAGCCCTCTAGTGCGCATCGGGATCGATGGGCGCCTGGTCTTTTACCACAAGGCCGGTATTGGCCAGTACATCCTGCGGCTCACTCAAGCGTTGGCACGACTCGATCAAGAAGATGAATTTATCCTTTTTAAGAGCCGTAAGGACCGGACACTCCTCGTCAACCAACCCAACTTTAAAATCCAGAAACTTTGGACGCCCAGCCATCATCGCTTCGAGCGCCTTGCAATGTCGGTGGAGCTCGCGCCTTTTGCGCTCGACGTTCTGCACAGCCCTGATTTTATCCCGCCAGCGGGAGCACGTTGCCCGACCGCCATCACCGTCCACGATCTCGCCTTCTTGCTCTATCCACGGTTTCTAACGCGCGAGAGCGCACGATATTATGGGCAGGTGGACGAAGCCGCCAGAACGGCGGCGCACATCATCGCCGTTTCTGAAAGCACCAAGCGGGACACCGTCCGTCTCCTGGGTGTGCCTGAAGAGAAGATTACAGTCATCTACGAAGCCGCGCATCCGCTCTTTACTCCGGTGACAAATGAACAAGCCCTCGCTCGCGTGCGCGCCCGTTATGAGTTGCCGGAAGAATTCGTTCTTTTCGTCAGCACGATCGAGCCCCGCAAGAACATTCCGACTCTCTTGCGCGCCTTTCGTCGTCTGCGCGATAATTACAAGTCGAATGCGACTCTCGTCATCGCTGGACACCGCGGCTGGCTGGTCGAAGAAGTAGATGCCGTCATTGAGGAACTGCAGCTGGGGGATTATGTGCGCCGTCTCGGCGGGGTGGCCAACGAGGAATTGGTGTACCTCTACAATGCGGCGAGTCTCTTCGTCTTTCCATCATTCTACGAGGGCTTTGGGCTCCCACCCCTCGAAGCGATGGCTTGCGGCACTCCCGTGATCGTCTCGAATACATCGTCGCTTCCAGAAGTAGTTGGCGATGCGGGCTGGCTCGTCAATCCCGAAGATGTCGAGGGGCTGACGGTCGCCATGTACCGTATCCTTTCTGACGAGAACCTCCGGCATGAGATGCGCGCCAAGGGATTGAAACGCGCAGCAACCTTCTCTTGGGACCGCGCTGCTCGCCAGACGATCCAAGTCTATCGCAAAGTAGCAGATCAGTAGACCTCGCATGCGAATCCTGATGCTGACCCCTCAACTCCCCTACCCGACTCACCAAGGGACGACGATTCGCAACTTTAATATTATTCGGCATCTCGCACCCAACCACTCGATCACGCTTCTCTCTTTTGGGACCAAGGAGGAATTGGAGAACGCCGCGCCTCTGCGGTCACTGTGTCGCCGAATCGAACTAGCCCCCTACCCCGCACGCTCGACGGCGCAGCGAGCGATCGCTACGCTATTCTCCCCCCTGCCTGACATGGCACTCCGTCTGCAGTCCAACGCTATGCATGCTCAAACCCGTGCCATCTTCCGCGATGAGGACTATGACGTTGTGCAGATTGAAGCCATCGAAATGGCCGACTTTTGGATATCGGCGTCTATCCCAGGTTCTCCCATTGTCGTGTTCGACGACCACAACGCGGAATATATACTTCAGCGCACAGCGTACGAGGCAGACACTCGACACATCAAGCGCTGGCATGCGGCCTTGTACTCGTTCATCCAGTGGAAAAAACTCACACGATATGAGAGGGAAATCTGTCGCCGCGCGGACCATGTCATCGCGGCGTCGGAAACGGACGCTCGTGCGATCGGCGCGTTGGGCTCGGCCAAAAGCATCACGGTCATCCCCAACGGCGTGGACACAGATCATTTCGTCCCGTCGGATGATGTGTGCGCCAAACCGTTGGCGGATCTGGCGATGGTTTTCGCGGGCAAAATGGACTTTCGTCCGAACGTCGATGCCATGCTATGGTTCTGTGACGAGATCCTGCCTCCAATCCAATCCCAGATCCCATCGGCGCACATCATCATCGTGGGACAAAAACCCACCCAACGCATTCTCGCGCTGCGTGAACGTAAGGGAGTCGAGGTCACCAGCTGGGTGCCCGACACCCGCCCGTATGTTGCCGATGCCGCGGTCTACGTCGTGCCACTCCGCATGGGTAGTGGCACGCGGCTGAAGGTGTTAGAAGCCATGGCAATGGGCAAGGCAATTGTTTCCACATCTCGCGGCGTCGAGGGCATCGACCTCGTGCCCGGGCGCGACGCTCTGATCGCCGATTTGCCCCAAGACTTGGCGCGGAGTGTCATCACTTTACTGCGCAACCCCGACCAACGCCGCGCCCTCGGTCAATCCGCACGCACCCTCGCCCAATCCAAGTACGATTGGCGCCAGATCATCCCCGCGTTTGAAGGCGTATATAAAAACGTTGCCTCAAGAGCAGACGGTCCCGCACGCACGCGCCACCTTTGATTTCCGTGACTGCTTTAGCGTGTGCCAGCCGACGGCACCCACGCAATCTGACTCTTCGCTTTGATTCTCACCGTCGATCTTTATTTCACTTTGCACCAACCTCTTAATCCGTATATAATGCTCTCCGTGCGCGTCCTCATGATCAGCAAGTCTTGCGTCGTCGGACAATACCAATCCAAGCTCGAAGCCCTGGCGCGACATCGCGACCTGGAATTGACGGTCGTCGTTCCCCCTTTCTGGCGGGATGAGCGCGGAATGATGCCACTCGAGCGGTATTACACGCGTGGTTATGACCTTCGGGTTGAACCGGTTTTGTTCAACGGTCATTTTCACCTACACTTTTACCCTACACTTCCGAGAATTATGGAATACCTCCGGCCGGACATCGTCCATATTGACGAAGAGCCATACAATGCTGCCACTTTTCTGGCGCTGCGAGCTTCCCGGCGTGTAGGTGCGAAATCCCTCTTCTTCACCTGGCAGAACCTCCTACGCCGATATGCCCCTCCTTTTTCATGGATGGAACGATATGTTCTTCGCCATGCCGATTATGCCATTGCCGGCAATCGGGAAGCGACGGATGTCTTGCGAGCCAAGCATTACAACGGCCCTCTCTGCGTCATCCCTCAATTCGGACTCGATCCACGACAATTTATCCATGACGACGCGGAACGGACGACCGATGAACCTGTTCAGATCGGTTTCATTGGTCGCCTGGTCGAAGAAAAGGGTCCGCAGGTCCTCTTGCAAGCAGCTTCCAAGTTAAGGGGCAACTGGCGCGTGAATCTGTTGGGTAGCGGTCCTCTGCGAGCCCGTCTCCAAAAGCAAGCGTACCAACTTGGAATCGCCGACCGGGTCCAATTCCAGACCTGGGGTCCATCAGCCAAAATGCCGGACCATTACCGCCAGATGGACCTGCTCGTGGTGCCGTCGCTCACCCGTCCGAATTGGAAGGAACAGTTCGGGCGAGTCTTGATCGAAGCGATGGCTTCCCAAGTCCCCGTGATCGGCTCAAACAGCGGTGAGATTTCGAATGTGATCGGAGATGCAGGGCTGCTCTTTCCCGAAAACGATGCACTGGCCCTATCTGAGTTAATCGAAGGACTAATCCGGGATCCGGGTCGCCGCGCCGAATTGGGCCGGCGCGGGCGGAAGCGCGTGCTGGACCGTTTCACTCAAGACCAGATTGCGAATGAAACGTATGCCGTCTACGTCGAGATGGCCAGAGGATAATCCTTTTGCCCGCTCAGAGAAGCGGCGCTGCAGCATTTTTCGCTGCATGCATCGTTCGTGGTATAATGAGTCCAGTGATTCACACTTCATCGTCGCGGATTGGCTTGAATGCCCACCTTCTAAATCTATCGGGCAACTATCGTAGTGCCGGCATTAACTGGTACATTTACCATTTACTCCAAAATCTCCGTTCACCTGATTGCGATTTCACTGTTTTTCTCAGTGAACCGCGCGCTGGAGAGTATTTCAAGCATCTTCATTTGGACCTTTCGCGCTGGCCGACCCACAAGCCGGTCGTCCGTGTCGCTTGGGAACAGATCGTTCAACCGTTAGCCCTACGTCGAGCTCGTATCGATCTTTTGCACGCGCTTGCCTTTGCCGGCCCTGTTTCCATTTCCATACCCTGGGTGGCCACAGTGTACGATTTGAGTTTTGCCCGATACCCGCAATCCTTCAATACGGCAAACCGGCTGTACCTCAACTGGGCTGTCCAGCACTCTATCCGTCGAGCGGACCGCTTGATCGCAATCTCCGAAAGCACCAAGCGCGACCTTGTGACTTTATTCGGAGCGGCACCAGAGAATATCTCAGTCGTCTATTGCGGATTCGACCGGGCTTTCTCATCCCCCTACGATCGTGCCGAAATCGACGCGTTGCGCGCTCGGAGGCATCTTCCCGAGCATTTTATCCTCTTCGTCAGCACGATCGAACCCCGCAAGAACATTGTGCGGCTCGTCCGCGCCTTTGCCCATGCCAAACGTGCAGCACGGCTCCCGCACCATCTGGTACTTGTTGGCGCGCGCGGCTGGAAGTACGCCGAGGTGGAAGCCGCGATCGAGCAAGAGGAAATCACAAACAACGTCACACTTGCCGGGTACGTCCCACAAGAAGAATTGCCTTGCTGGTACCGCGCGGCGGACTTGTTCGTCTATCCCTCACTCTATGAAGGCTTTGGTCTCCCACCCCTCGAAGCCATGGCCAGCGGCACGCCAGTCGTGACCTCCAATGCTTCATCCCTGCCCGAAGTTGTCGGAGATGCCGCGCTTGTGGTCGCTCCAGAGGACGAGGCCGCGCTAGCCGATGCCATCATCCGTGGAGTGAGCAACGGCGCCTTGCGCGACGAGTTGAGGGCACGCGGGTTTGCCCAGGCCAACAAGTTTTCATGGGAGCGCTCTGCTCGCGAAACGATTGAGGTTTACCAAGCAGTCTTGTCCGGTGATTGCCGCCGCGCACGCCCGCAGCAGGAAGGGGATGCTCATGCGACCCCGTGATCAACGTTGGTTTGCCATCGGACAGATTGCCCTGGACGCCGTTCTGATCAATGTCGCTATCGCGCTGGCATGGTACATTCGTTATGAACTGATGCTGACCGTCCCTCTCGGAGAGGGTTTCTTCCCGCAACCCTATACGGCGTACATTCCCCTCGCCATCGTATTGACGCTGCTCTCCATTGCCATTTTTCGAATCGAGGGCTTGTATCTTACGGCGCGTGGGCGAACTTTTCTCGACGAGATGTACGCGCTGGTGAACGGAGCTACGACCGCCATCCTTCTAATAATGGCCTTCACATTTTTCGTCCGTCCACTGGTTTATTCAAGGGCGGTCTACGTCTACGCCACCGTTCTCATTATCGTATTCCTCGGCACGGCGCGAGCGGCAGAACGCCTCATCCGCCAGCACTTGCGTAAACGGGGCATCGGCGTGGACCGCGTACTCATCGTCGGCGCGGGTGAGACCGGGCGCGCGTTGATGCGGAATATCGTCGCCCAACCTGGCTTGGCCTATAAGATCATTGGATTTGTGGACGACCACTATGAACGAGGGCACACCGACATCGGTCGGTTCAAAGCTCTGGGCGCTATCGACAACCTGCCAGGTATCTTGCGCGAGCTTCAAGTGGATGAGGTGATTATCACCCTCCCCTGGACAGCGCGCCCCAAAATCATCCGTATTATGGAACAATGCCGGAATATGGGCGTGGGAGCACAGGTGGTGCCCGATCTATTCCAACTCTCGTTAGGGCGCGTCGCCGTGGGCGACGTCGGTGGGATCCCGCTTATCAGCGTGCGCGAGACGAATATCGGAACCTGGAATTCCGTCATCAAGAGATTCATGGACCTGATCGGGGGCCTGATTGCCACCATCGTAGCGGCGCCTCTTATGCTCTTGATCGCGATGCTGATCCGGATAGACTCGCCGGGACCTGTCATTTTTAGACAAAAGCGAATCGGGCGCGGAGGCAACACTTTTGTAGTGTTCAAGTTCCGTACCATGCGCGAGGGTGCAGAGGAAGAACAGCAAAAACTCAGCAACCTTAACGAGGCGGACGGTCCACTCTTCAAGATTCGGAATGACCCACGCCACACGCGGATCGGACGTTGGCTGCGCCGGATAAGCCTGGACGAATTGCCGCAACTGCTCAACGTTCTGCGTGGAGAAATGAGCTTGGTAGGGCCGCGACCACCGATGGTTTCAGAGGTTGAGCATTACCAGGACTGGCACAAGCAGCGTCTGCAAGTTTCACCGGGCCTAACTGGGCTGTGGCAAGTCAGCGGGCGCAGCGAGCTGTCCTTTGACGAGCAGTGCATGCTGGATATCTACTATATCGAGAATTGGTCGCCCTGGCTGGACCTCTGGATCATGCTCAAAACCATCCCAACCGTCTTGTTGGCGCGGGGAGCATACTAGGACTTGGATTTGGACTCTTGGATCACGGATTGCGGAAATCTATACTATGCATGCAGTCGATGTTATTGCCAAGAAACGGGACGGGAATACTCTCACCCAAGAGGAAATTGATTATTTCATCCAGGCGTTCACCAGAGGTGAGATCGCCGATTACCAGGCCGCGGCGTGGGCGATGGCGGTTTACCTCCGCGGCATGACAAATGAGGAAACTACCGCGCTCGCCCTGTCAATGGCGCATTCGGGGCAGGTGCTCGATCTGTCGTCTGTCGCTCCCCAAGTCCTGGATAAACACTCTAGCGGCGGCGTGGGTGACAAGACCACTCTCGTCGTAGGTCCGCTGATCGCCGCGCTGGGCATGCCTTTTGGCAAAATGTCCGGACGCGGCCTTGGATTTTCAGGCGGCACGCTCGACAAGCTCGAATCCATTCCCGGCTATCGATCCAACCTGACCACCGAAGAATTTATCGCTCAACTCAAGCAACATGGCATTGTCGTCAGCGGGCAGACCCACGATCTGGCTCCCGCGGACGGTAAACTCTACGCCCTCCGGGATGTGACGGCAACCGTCGGCTCGCTGCCCCTCATCGCCAGCTCGATCATGAGCAAGAAAATTGCAGCGGGCGCACAAATCATTGTCCTCGATGTCAAGGTGGGGCGCGGCGCCTTCATGAAGACAGAAGCGCAAGCGAAGGCGTTAGCAGAATTGATGGTCAGCATCGGACGGCTGGCCGGGCGCCGTCTTGCAGCAGTGATCAGCGACATGAATCAGCCGCTCGGGAACGCAGTGGGCAACACACTCGAAGTGATAGAGGCTATCGAGACTCTCAAAGGACATGGCCCCAAAGATTTTGTCGAGCACTGTCTTGCCGTGGCAGAGCAGATGTTACTTCTCGCCGGAATGGCAAAAACCGAGGCCGAGGCACGCGACAAATTACAGGATGCCCTCGGGAGCGGCAGAGCATTGATAAAGTTCGGGGAATGGATTCAAGCGCAGGGGGGCACTCCGCGTGTTGTACACGATTATGGGGTGATGCCTCGCGCGACCATCATTCAAGATGTTCTTGCTCCTCGGGATGGTTTTATCGCGGGCATTGATGCAGAAGAAGTAGGGTTGACAGTTGTGGACCTCGGCGGCGGACGCGCCAAGAAGGAGGATATGATCGATCATTCCGCCGGTGTCATATTCAAACCCAAGGTCGGAGCACGTGTAACCCAGGGCGATCCCCTGCTGACTCTCCACGCCTCGGACCGCTCCAAATTCGACAGGGCGAGGGAGCGGCTCCTAAAATCATACACCTTCAGCGACACGGAGCCAACTCCGCCGCCCCTCATCCATCAAGTCATCCGATAGTACAGACATACCCTCTTGAACAGACTCAAAGGGGATGTGGTTATTTTTTGTTTCGCTCTGCTTCAATATACTGCTGAAAAGACTCGAACGGAAGCGCCCCAGCAATTGGGCGGCCGTTGATAACGAACGTCGGTGTGCTCTCTACGCCAAAAGATTGGAGCGAAGTCGTATCGGCATTGACAGCCGCCGCATACCTGCCGGATTCCAAGCAGGCATTGAATATGTTCGTATTCAGTTTCAGGTCGACGGCGAATTTTTTGAGGTTCTCCTTGCTGAAGGCACCTCGGTTCTCCCCCGCTTGGCTAGCAAATAACTTGTCGTGAAAAGCCCAAAACGCGCCCTGTTCGTCAGCACACTCACTCGCCTCCGCTGCCCAATTCGATTCGGGTCCGAGGAAAGCAAAATGCGCATAACCAAAACGCACAATCCCTGTCTTGACGTAGGTTTCCTCAATCTGGCGCGCCGCGCCAGTGGCAAATCGCCCGCAGTACGGTCACTGAAAATCGCTGAACTCGATGAGGGTGATGGGCGCGTTCGCATTCCCCTTAAAGTGGCGCGTCTGTGAAAGCAGTAAGCGAATAATCGGGTACGTACTGTTGGGACCAGATGCCGCAGGTGACGGGGAAATGATTGGGCGTGCCTCGTAACCGATTGCCACGCCGACAAGAAGAATAATTATGCTCAAAATCCATGGCAGAATGTGAAACCGCCCTGCTCTCTTGGGCTCACGCGGAGGCATAGAGGTCTGCGCCGGTTCGCCGCTCGGAGGGGCCGCTTCGGCTATCAGTGAATCTTCCATTTCACTCTCCATTCCCAGGATGGGGCGATTATAACCGAGCCGTGTGATCTTGGCAAAAAGGAAGAAAAAGAGAGGCTGCCTCCACCAATGCTGGGGCAGCCTCTCTATTTATGCTCTAGTTCTATCCTTGATTGATTCTCTTGAGAACCAAGTACGCGACGACCCCTGCGCCTCCTAATACTCCCGCGCCGATCATACCGCCGCCAACTGACATTGACTTATCAGCTGAAACAGTCCCATTAGGCGTCTCTTCATTCCCAGCCTGGGTCGAGGAAGGAGACGCTTTGGATTGCTCCGCGGGTGCATTCGATGTGGCATTGGGGACGGCATCCAGCGCGGTGGCGCCACTCCCATCGTCCGTGATTTCGTATGCCACCCCATTGAGGACGGCAATGACTCTCGATCCCAGCGCAACATATTTTCCCCATCCAGGGTTCTGCGCCAGCGCAAAATACGCATCGCTGTTAAACTCTATCCTTTTCGTTGCCATCTTGGACGGATCGAACTGTGAGTCCATCCAGATGCCGTTCCTAAACAGGAACGTTTTATCGCCGATGAGCTGAATGGCCGCCGTCTGCACTTGCGGCTCAGCCCCAATTCGCCCGCCTGGCGCTGCCGTTGCCGCCGGAACCGCGGTGGGCGCCGCAGGGGCAACGTTTGCACTGCGCATTTGGTTTTGCTGTTGGCTCTGCTGTACCGCCGCGGCACCAGATGTCGGCATGGCACCAGGTGAAAGAGACTTGCTCAAGTCCTGTGCCGCCCCGCCCCGCCCGGTCTCCGTCAGCACATCTCTTCGTTCGTCTATCAAGAAAGAGGTATACGGAGTTACAATTCCGTAGCGGACGGCGAGGGTGATGATCTCGTTTACGACCTCTTTCGCCTCGCCGTTCAAACGAATTTGATTCAGCAAATAACCAATCTTGCGGGTCGCCCAGAGACGCGGGATAGAGTCATCACCGCCCGTGTTCTTAAAGTTAACATCAGAGTACTTGAACGACTGCGGTGTGCCGTTCACTTTCCCATTCAGCGTGATGGTCGCGGGGCCGCTGTTTCGATAACGACCGGTGACGACAAGCTGTGCCCCAGCAAACAAGTCAGGGAGCGGATAGGGATAAACGTCGCTCACGCCAATGCCTCCCCAGTCCACCGTAATGTCTGAAAGCACCGGCGTTGAGACATTGGTGTAAAACGCGGAAACGATCTCGTCGATTTTCTCGTTCGGACGAACGTAGCCACTCGCGCCGCGCAGTTTGTCCGCCAGCGTGTCGAGAAGGACCGTATTCACGTCGTCGCCCACACCGAAAGTAAATAGACGGGCATTCCTGGGCGCAGCGTTTGTCAGGTTCGCAATAATCTTTTGCGAATTCGTCTCACCCATCGTGGGCAAGCCATCCGTCAAAAAGATAACAATTGCAGGTCTTTCCTTGTCTACATTTGACATGGTCTCGAGAAGGGCACGATTGATATCAGTCGAGCCCTCCGCTTTCAAACGTGAAACGAAATTGCGAGCATCACTTCGAGCCGAAGCAGGCTGCAGAGACGAAGCGTAGGCATTCGTCCCAGTGCTGAAGGCGATGATATTAAAGCGGTCGTTGTTGTTGAGTTGGTCCAGCACATAATTCAGTGCACGCTTGGCCTGATCGATCTTTTGTCCCTGCATCGAGCCGGAGACGTCGAGGACGAAGATGACATCTTTCGCTATCACCTGCCCCGCCGGCACCTCTACCCTGGGCGCGACAAGCATCACAAAGAACCCATCTGCACCCGGACTTGGAGCGGGACCGAAAGGTCGAAAAGTCAAAAGGTTCAATCCGATTGAGTCTTGGGTAACGGTGTAATAGAGGATAAAATCGCGGTCCGGCTTGACGTTCGAAGCCTCGTAGCCGACCTTGGCTTGGAAATCGCCGCTGCGCAATACCGATACATCGTGGGAAGGAGAATAGATCGCTTTGAGCGCGGTATTTGATCGGACCGTGACATTAATCGACACATTGCCCAGGGGCCTGGGCGAGAATTTCTCGGTATTGAGAGGATAGGCATAACGTACGAGACCCTGCTCTGCTGTGAGTACTTGAGCAAATTCGATCTCGACACGCTTTTCGGTCCGCGGCTGGATGGGGAAAATCCGCGCCTGGAAAGCATTCCGCCCAACATATTCGAGGAGTGCGGGATCGCGCTGCCGGCGCACAATGTCCTCATAGATTTGGCGCGCCTGGTTCCTATCCAGTACCTGCCCTTCCAGTTTCTTTCCATCTACCCACATGGCAAAATCGCTGATCGCCGCATCCTCAGGTAGTGGAAAAATATAGGTGCCTTCGAGCTGGAAGGTACTGTCATTAATAAAAGTCTCGTCCACGTGTGTTCGGGCAATCTGGTTATCAATCACAACGGTAACGTTGTGGTTCTTGACCGTCAAATAAGTCGGGCAGTTCACCGGACGCGGCGGGACCGGGGGCATGATGGGTGGGCGCGGAGTGCCAAAAGGCGGAGCCGCGTCAGGAGAGATGGGGGGGGCAATGACAGGTCCAGGATTCGGAGGAAGTTCTATCTGGGGACACGTCACGACAACAAGCCCATCCGCAAAGGATACAGATGGCAGCAAGAAGAATGCGACGACGGCGAACACCAAAGCAAGTGGGATCAATAGGCGGAGGGCGGCGAAAGGCGTTAGTTTCATCGTAGACTCCTTGAGGAGGTGCGCTTTGCCTATTAGACGCCCTATGCTATGGTATTGTTCCCTATAACGCACTAGACTACGGTCCTTGAGAGATAAACGGTATAGCGCTTGACAACTGTCCATAAAGTGCGTTACGATAGCAGGACGAGAGCATGAAAATCAAATTATGGCAGACTATCTATCATAGGCCCTAGACCGGAGATCTGTCAATACGGGTGAGTTACTAATGACTTTGGATACCTCCAACGACCCTCTGCCCGCTCAACTCGCTCAAATGGAAAATGCGGAACTCGTCCGGCGAGCACCCGACGAGGATTCGACCTACCTTTTCAACCATGCATTAACACTCGAGACCGCGTACGAATCCCTGCTGGTGAGAAGGCGAAAGGCGATTCACCGGTCCGTAGCCAACGCGTTCGAGCAACTCTATCCCGACCGACTGGACGAAAATGCCGCCCTGCTTGCGCAACATTATGCCCAAGCCGGCGACGACGAGAAAACGGTCGTCTATGCCGTGCGCGCAGGCGATGCCGCGGCACGTGTCTTTGCCTACGTCGAAGCCGGCGCCCATTACGACCAGGCGCTTGACGCTTCGTCCCACCTGCCGGACACGCAAGAGCGCAGGTGCCAGCGCGTGGAGGTGCTGCTCCGTCAAGTCAGTGTGTCTTTGCGCGCCGTGGGGCCGCTCAAGACCTTGAAACGCTTGGCTGTGGCTGAAACCCTCGCACGTCCCCTCGCCACTCGCACTGGAGCCACACGCGAGGATCGTTTGCGTCTCGGACGCGTCCACTATTGGCAGGGACAGGCGCTCATTCATCAGAATGAGACGCGCGCGGCGATTCAGCACCTGCGTCAGGCGCTGCAAGTGGCTCAAGCCGAGAACGATCCACAGTTGCTGGCGAAACCGGCTAGCGTTATCGGGCAGACCCTGGTCGCGCAAGGTCAGTTCGCTCAAGCTATTCCGATCTTGACGGATGCGATTCGGGCCTTGGAGCAGACCCACGATGACCAGGAATGGATCTTGGCGGTGGGATTTCGCGGCGTGGCGCTAACCATGCTGGGGGATTGTGCGGAGGGCATCGCCGAAGCAGAACGGTCCCTTGCCCACGCCACCGCATCGAACACGTTGACCGGCATCGCGTTGGCGCATGGGGCTTTGGGGTTGGTGCATTTTTTTGGAGACGCGCTGCCCGAAGGCGTCGCGCATGCTCGCACCATGATCGAAATCGCCGCCCGTTCGGGGGACCGCCTGTATGCCTACCTGGCTTTTGGTTTCATCGCCTGGGACGAGGTACGCAGGGGCAACTGTCGCGGCGCGGAGAACGACTTTGCCCAGGCGAACGCAATTGCAAAAGAGATCGGCGCGCGACTGTTATTTGCTGATTGGTTCGCCGCGGCACGCGCCGAATACGCCCTGCGCTGTGGTCGGGTTGGACGGGCATTGACCTTGGCGGGGACCGTCAGTCAGCGTGCGCACCGTAATGGATGCGTGTTCGCCGAGGGAATCGCCGAGCGCATCCGGGGACAAGCTCTGGCAGGACTCTCGACCCCGCGTTTGGATGGAGCAGAAGTCCATCTCGCCAAGAGCCTTGCGAAATTGGAAGAAGGCGGTGCATATCTCGATGCGGCGCGCACGCGAGTCGCGTGGAGCCAGGTGCTGGCGCGGAGAGGGGATGCGCCGGCCGCGCGCGACCACCTGGAACAAGCCGCGGCTCAGTTCCAAAAGTCGGGCCTGACCGGCGAACTGGAACGGACGAAACTCCTCATCGATTCTTTGCCTGCTCGCGTAAACTCGGATTAATCGACCAGACGCGATCGGAGCGGCGAGCACGTCGATTCGGGAGCGCCCCATTCGACGTATTTATAGAGCAAGGATTCAAAACCTGCTCACGGCATACCGTAGGAGAAAGCGCGTGAGAAAAACAGTCGTCACAACTCTGATCTACCAGCCTGATAGAAAATAGCGACTAGCCGGCTATTGACTCATCTTGGCGTCAAACTCGAGGGCTGCACGCTCGCCCACCCGCCCGGCTTCGTCAAGGTAGTTCTCCTGGACTTGTTCGAGCGTATCCTGCGGCGTGTGAAGCAGGTTATAGTCACGCGAGAAGAAAACCGTGTCGATGCTCACGCGCTGGAACGACTCGTGGTCGCTACCCGAATTCCCGCCTAGCGCGAAATTCCGTGCGTCGATTCCCATTTGTTTTGCAGCGTCGCGTGTGAGCTTTCCAAGGTCTCCATCTCCTCCAGCCAGTAATGGTCCAGAACCACCGCCCAGCATATCGAAATTCAACATTCCTTTGATCTTGCTGCGGTCGTCACTGGTCAGGTTCTGCACAAAATACTGGGAGCCGAGCAGGCCCAATTCTTCGGCATCGAAAGCGATGAAGGTAAAGGTATTCTTGTGCGGGCGTTGGCCCAGTATGCGCGACAATTCCAGCAGGACCGCGATCCCGGACCCGTTGTCCACAGCCCCGGGTCCGGCGTCCACCGAGTCATAGTGCCCACCCAAGATGATGACGCCATCGGTCAATCCGCGCTGGCTCCCAATGATGTTGTAGCCGGTTTTCTGCTGCGTCGCGGTATCACTCTCGAGTTTAACTTTGACAGTGTCCTTGGAGAGCAAATCCAAGAGGGCCCGTCCGTCAGTCCCGCTCAGCCCAATAGTGGGTATCGAAACCCGGTCGCGCAAGGTCCCGCTGAATCCACCCGGCTGATTGTTGTAGATGAGAAGGGCAAGTGCGCCTGCCTTCGCCGCATTCAACGCCTTTTCCGAGAAAGGAATGGTCCCGCGCGCAACAAGAACGATCCGTCCTCTCACTTCGGTGCCGGCAAAATCGCCCTCGGTCCCGTTGCCGGGCACTGCAGCCAACTCTGCTTCAAGATTGCCAGCAGGGCTGTATTGGATGGGCCGCGCATCAATAACGCGTGGTTCCGGCGCTGTCACCGCAAGCCGTGTTCCCCGGTCTTCCCAGGACTGGAAACTAAATGGCTGCCTCTGGACAATATAACCAAAACCCGTAAATTGTTGAACGATATAATCGCCGGCCCGGACCCCATTATCCGTACCTGCTACCCGCTTACCTATCGTGACGGCAAGCATCCGGTTTTGCTCAAACGCGCGGTGCGCATCAAAGGCAATTGCAGCACTTGCGGTGCTTGGAGCCTGAGTCGGTACCAAGGTTGGTGCAGTTTGTAGCGCGAGTGTTGGCGCGACCCTCGTCTGGACCATTGCCGGGGCGCACGCGATCAGGCTCAACATGAACAAAAGAATCAACGATAGTCGAACTTGCCTGTACATAGAGACCGTCCTCACTCAAAACCTCGTATGACTCGCAAGACCTCTCCTGCACTTTTCTCCCACGAAAATCGCTTCAAATTGCGGAACCCATTCTCAACGATCTTGGAACGCAATTTCGCGTCTGTCAGTGCCCGTTCTATTGCGGCGGCGATTGCATTCACATCACATGGATCGATGAACAAAGCACCATCCCCCGCCGCCTCCGGCAGGGACGACGTCATTGAGCAGACCACCGGGGTGCCGCACGCCTGCGCCTCCAAGATTGGCAAACCAAACCCTTCGTGCAAGCTGGGGAAAACAAGCAAGCCCGCCCCACTGAGCAGAGCCGGCATTTCCGAGGCAGGAACATAATCGAGAAAGCGAACGCGCGGTTCTATCCCCAAATTCTTAACCCGTTCAAAGATCTCTTTGTGTAGCCATCCCTTCTTCCCAACAATTACAAGATCACAATTAAGAGCTGTCAATGTAGAGAACGCTTCGATTAATCTTGAATAGTTTTTGCGAGGGTGAATCGTGCCTATTGCGAGAATATAATCCCTGCCTATGCGAAAGCGGGCGCGCATCTCTTGTAAGCGAACTGGATCTCGAACCGGTCGGTACACTTGAGCATCGTAAGCCGGATAGACCACTGTGATTTTTTCATCCGGAATCAGACAAGACTGAATGAGATCATTCCGGGTCGCTTCCGAGTCCGCCAAGACGTTCGACGCCGCATGGGCATTCCACTGTGTCGCCCAAGTGTGATACGCACGTTGCAGAGCCGGATGCGCTTCAGGGAAATGCAGGTGCCCCAGGTCGTGGATTGTCACGATCGAATGACGTGGATGGATAGGAGGCAGAACATGAGCAGGGACGAGGAGCAGGTCCGGGCAATGTGCGAGCATCTCAAATGACA
>JBLMXX010000076.1:0-9116 GCA_050257995.1 Acidobacteriota bacterium
TCTTTTTGTACGGTCCATCCGGCAATGGCAAGACTACCATTGCAGAAGCCATTTCAACTCTTCTGAAGGGAAACATCTATATCCCGTATGCGGTCGAGATTGACGGGCAGATTATTCAGGTCTATGACGCTTTGAACCACACCGCGGTCCCCGTCAGCCCCACTCCGTCAAACGGCTCTTTCGGGTCTGACAAAAAACGCCTGGATGGACGGTGGGTCCAATGCCGACGACCCTTTGTCGTTACCGGAGGCGAGCTCACTCTTCAGGCGCTGGATCTGATCTTTGATCCAATTTCCAAAATGTACCAGGCGCCCTTCCAGATGAAAGCCAATGGAGGCATATTGCTGATTGACGACTTTGGGAGGCAGCAAGTCAGACCGCGTGACCTCTTAAATCGCTGGATTGTCCCGTTAGAAAAGCGCATTGACTATCTGGCACTCCAGACGGGCAAAAAGATCGAAATCCCCTTCGACATACTCATCATTTTTTCGACTAACATAAACCCTACCGATCTCGTAGATGATGCCTTTCTGCGCCGGATCCGTCACAAGATCCAGGTGTCCAATCCGACCTGGGACGAGTTTAGAGAGATATTTCAGCGGGTGGCTTCCAATCGCGGCATCGAATTTGACGAGGAAGCCTTCAAGTACCTTGTCCTGGAACACTATATCAAGGCAAAACGCGAACCCAAGTCGGTCCATCCGCGTGATCTCGTAGACCAGATTCTGGATATCGCCAAGTACGGCGAGGTCGAGGCACGCATGACGAAAGAACTGATCGACAACGCCGTCGACGCGTATTTTGTAAAGTACTAGCGCGCCGTCGATAAAAAAACACACGGCAAGTACCCGTGTGTTTTTGTTTAGAGTGGGAATCTCAAGCAGCGTTTTCGAGCGACCGGTTCTCCAGATATTCGTTGACCTCGACACGCGCCTTGTTAAAAGCCCGCAACAGCGCATCGTCCGCACCCTTGTATCCGGCGACGGTGCGCTTGGCACAGGCGGCGCAACCCATCAGGGCCTTGTAACGATCTGGGTTACAGTCCAGGCAACTGCACTGCCGGATCATCATCAAGGAAAAGGCCAAACTATCCGGATGGTCTTCTGGTAGGCTAGCCACACGGCGCGCCAGTTCACGCCATTTGCTCTCCCGGACCGTCGAGAGCGATGAAACACTTTTGTGTGGGAATAAAATCTCCGCGCGCATGGGATAACTCAATCTCCATTTCTATTACATGCGGACGACGTGCACTGCCCGCGATATTCCGATAATACGGTCGTACTGAAATCAGGGCAGAGATGCAAGCAAGCCATACCCCCGATTCTGTCTATTCCGTCATCTGTCTCAGCGAATCGATCGATCCACTGGCGGCGATTACCTTGCCGGGTGTTGCCCGGTTTTAGCACCACCGCTGCGACGGGAACCAGCGACGCGCCCTGCGCTTGCGCGCAAGGTCGCGCGGAGCCGATCCCACCCGCCTTGCTCCCAGTTGGACATTCACCCAGCCACCGCAGTCTCCTGCGATGCTGGCGGGCTCTTGCCCCACCGTTTCAGCCATCACCTCCCTCTCAGTTTACAAAAAGGGAGGCTGGTTTACTTTCTGTTGCAGTTGTCGTCATGTGCCTCTCCCTCCACTCTCCCGCAGGGGAGCGAGGTTGAGAGCACATGCCCTCACTTTTCTCTCGTGAGGCAACCATGCCCCAATGGGGCCGGGAGTCGGGAAGTTCCTCTCGCCTCTGCTTATCTCGGCGAGCGACGGACTGCTTGCTTGCCATGTTAAAGACGCCAATGAGCCGGCAGGGAATCGAACCCTGAACCCACAGCTTAAAAGGCTGTTGCTCTGCCAATTGAGCTACCGGCCCTCGCAAGTCAGAGCCTGGAACCATGTCCGCCAGAATAGACGGCGGGCAAAAAAAGAGCGTGGAGCTTATCGGCCTCACGTCTGCTGGTCAAACTCGAACGCTGAACCTACATTGGTCTTGCCCAGGTCGACTTTGTTTAGTTTACCACAAGTAGAGTAACATTGTCAAGCATTCGCCCCTGAAATCCATTATGTTAAATGGCACTCCCGCTCCTGCAGTGATGGCTCCGGTTTTGCTCGACCTGTGCCAGCCCCGGTATTCTGCAACAACGGCGGTCGGTGCCTATCGTCTACACCAGCACCACCGGAAGACCGAGAAATGCTCCGTACCGGTGGGCTGCATCGGCGATCGCTCGGTTTTCAGCTTTCGTCAGTTGAGTAAAGGGCTTGCTTTCAATCACAACTGTATTCTTGTTTAGGGTACGCTTCCAAGTACCTACAACCCTGCCGTTTATAACAATCGTAGGACTCAAGACAATACTATTCCAAAGGCTGATCTTTTTGATGTGCCGCGCATCCAACACGGCACGGCGCTCTCCATAGCCGACGACATATTCATCATAATTCGGCAGCAAATAGGCAGTCAAAGACATTTCTTTGGCAACTGGCATGCGTTCAGAAAACCAATAGGTGTTACCGCCAAAAGTCTCCTCCACCAGTTGTGATCTGACCATTTCGAGGCTCGCTCTAGCGTCGGTTGTGGTTAGACCGGACCACCACACAAAATCTTGCAATGTGGCGGGCCCATGGCTCCTAAAATAGCGCCCCGCAAATTCGGCTAATGCATCCTCACGCTCCATTGCCTTCGCCGGCGGCACCCACTCATCCAGCAAGGCGAAAGCAAATTGCTTGCCGTGTCTCGGTCCATAACAAACCAGTCCGTCCGCCTGGGCTCGCTGCAATATCAGTGAGAGGCGCACGCCACTTGAAGCAATGCCAGCCCGTCCCAGAGCGACTGCCAGTTCGGAACGCGTTAGTTGTCTCCCTCCCTCAAGTGCTTTCGCGATCACGGTATTACTCTTGGCCAAAATCGTCTCATCTAATTCGAGCCTTTGATAGCGGCTAACGTTGCCGACAATCCTTCTCATACGCGGCGCCATAAGCTGAATCATCCAACGGATGTCATTTCCTGGCACAAAGTGGAGTGTCCCACGCATGAACCACGTCCGCACGATCGTTTTGTCGGCAATCGCTTGTTCGATGACCTGCTCGGAGGAGTTTTGCATGCGCAGTCCAATGGCCCAGAGCGCGCCGAGATAGTCTTGGGCTTGGACTGCGACCAGCCAAGCGACCACTTGACCCGGCTTTTTAAATGCGGTTTTGGCAATCTGTTGCCGGTAGAGCCGTTGGCGCGCGAGGTCAAAATCTGTCATGCTAAATCGACGAGTCAATCATGCGCCAGGTGATCCTGGATGCGGTGCTGGACGGCAAAAGCCGCCGCCTGGGCGCGGGTGGAGAGATGGAGTTTGCTCAAGATCGAACTGACATAGTTGCGCACCGTCTTCTCGCTGAGAAAGACGTGCGTCGCAATCTCACGGTTCGTTTGCCCTTCTGCAATCAGCGCCAGGATCTTCATCTCCTGCTCGCTCAAGTCTGCAAAGGCGTCCCCTTCGGCGCGGCGCGTGGCTTCACGTACCTTGGCAAACACCTTCTGGGTCAAACTGGAATCGATGAGAGATTCACCGCGCCCGACGGTCTCCAGCGCGCGGACGAGTTCACCGCTGCCGATCTGCTTTAGCACATAGCCGGACGCGCCCGCGGCAATCGCATCGAAAAGCAGATCGTCCTCCGCATAGGAGGTCAGCATAATAACTTTGGTCTGCGGCTGGGTGGACGTTATCTCACGGCAGGCTTCGATGCCGCTTTTGCCGGGCAGTCGGATATCCATGACCACGATATCCGGTTTTAGGCGGAAGGTCTTTTCTACCGCTTCGCTTGCCGTCGCGGCTTCGTCGATGATTTCAAATTGTGGGTTTCGTGATAATAACGATTTCAATCCGAGGCGGACGACTTCGTGATCATCCACCAATATGATCCTGAGTGGCATATCCTAATTCCTTTATAAATGGTTCGAATGCCGGTATCCCGAGGACCTATGGAACCGTCGGAAGCGGAACGACGACGCGAATGCGCGTCCCCTGCCCCGGAGCCGAGTCGACCGCCAACTGCGCACCCACGAGGTCCGCCCGTTCCTGCATATTTCGCAGGCCCTGGTGCTCACCCTCAGTCCAGGTCGAGTGCCCGTTTCGGGAAAACCCAATCCCGTTATCTTCAATGTCCAATTCGACTTGCTTCGCTCGATAGGTGAGAACTAGGTCGACGCGGGTGGCGCGGGCGTGCTTGCTGACATTCGTCAGGGCTTCGCGCGCAATCGTCAGCAACTGGTCCTCCTCTTCGCGCGTCATCGTCGTTTGGCGTGTTCCTTCGGTCCGAAATTCGGCATCGATGAGCGTCTCGAGCCGAAAGTTGCGCACGATTTGCTCCAGGCTCGCCGCCAGGTCCCCGGTATTCGTCTCACTGCGCAGGTCAAGTATGTAGCGACGAATATCTCGAATCGAGCGATTGAGCGCGTCGATGACATCCCGTATCCGTTCTTGCGCGCCGGTGGCATTTTCGCCGATCATGAGCGAGGCCTCTTCCAGCATCAAACCGGCGGCGTACAAGGATTGGATGATTCCATCGTGCAATTCGCGCCCGATCCGCTCGCGGTCGGCGCTGACGGCGCGCGCTTGCGCCACCTCTTCCAGCATCCGGTCCGTCTCCACATCGAAAATCTCAGAGCCGCGAATGATCAGGTAGGCGATCGCCGCGCCGAGGATTGCGCGAAAGACAGGGACCGGCACACCGACTGTATCCAACACAATATCATAGTTGAAAACGGAGGCGGGGAAGAAATCATCCCGCGGCACAAAGGCGCTCATCCCGGCATAGCCGAAAAAGGCAAAGGCTGCAGCCCGGAAATAGCGCGCGATGCGCGGCAGGTCCATCTCCCCCACCTGCCGCGCCTGCCACAACAGTCCAACTCCCGCGGCAACGGCGCCCGGCAGTGCCAGTCCATAGCGAGCCAGCACATCACCCGAAACCAACACGTCATCCAAGGTGGTATGCAAAGTGGCTTCGCCGACCAAGATAGCCAGCGCCCAGAGCAGGAAAACAGCGGTCGGCAGCACGCTGAGCAATCGGAGACGGCGGGTGCCCAGGATTAACAATTCGACGCCAAACTGGAACAGGGCAAGGAAGGAGACGACTCCGAGCAACAACTGCAGGACGCGTAGGATGCTGATGATACCGGCGGGCAAATAGGTTTGTTGAATGGGGATAAATACGGCGCCCCATTCGTATACGGCGTGTACGATGCCAAAGGTCGCCAGTAGCCACAATCGCCTGGCGAGCGCGAGTTGGCTGTGCTTGCGGGATTGGATCGCAATCGCCAGCCCGAGGACAAAGAACGCCTCGCCGTACACAAAATAGACGATTACTTGATTCGTATGAAAGAATTCAGCCAGTGAGTGCATGGGAGTTAGAGTTTAGAGTTAGAGTTAGAATTAGAGTAAACAGTTGGAGGTAGAGTACGGTGGAAGTATAGGGATAGCAAAAAGCACGAACCGCCATCAGTCCGTGCCACATTGACTCTGCCAGCCTATGGTATCGTATTTTAGCGCATCAGACCGAATTGCGCAAACGCGATAGCGGGAGATGGAAAGACGCCGAGTGCGACAACCCCCGCCACGGCGAGGAGCAGCGCCAATCCAACCAACGGCGCCACGCGGATATGCTCCCATCCCGCCATTGGCTCGTTCATATACATTTGAACGACCGGGCGTAGGTAAAAATACACCGACACCAAACTATTCAGCACGCCGACAACCGCCAGCCAGGTCCACCCGGTCTCCACCGCTGCACCAAATATGAGGAATTTCCCCATGAAACCGGCAAAGGGCGGAAAGCCCGCCAGCGATAGAAGGCAGACGGTCATGGCCAGGGCGACGAGCGGATGCTTGCGCGCCGCGCCGGCGAAATCGGAGATATTCAAACGCTCGCGCGACCCATCGCCGAGGGCGATGACAGCGCCAAAAGCGCCAAGATTCGTCAGAGTATAAGCAAGCAGATAGAACAGCGCACTCGAAGCGCCGTTCGGTCCTGCCGCGACCAGGGCAACTAGAATATACCCCGCGTGGGCGATGCTCGAGTATGCCAGCATGCGCTTGATGTTCGATTGTAGCAGGGCGGCAATGTTGCCGAGTGTCATTGTTAGAACGGCAATTACGGCTAGGGCGATTCGCCAGTCCACTACCGGCGCGGGAATGGCGATGAGAAATACGCGGAAAAAGGCACCGAACGCCGCCGCCTTGACGCCGACGCTCATAAACGCCGTGATCGCCGTGGGTGCACCTTCGTATACATCCGGCGTCCACCAGTGAAACGGCACGAGCGCGACTTTGAAGGCAAAACCGGCCAGGAGCAAGCCAAACCCAATGAGCAGCATATCGTCTGCAGGACGGTTCGGCTGGAGGAATTTCGCCAGACCATCCAGCTGTGTAGTACCGGTCGCGCCATAGACCAGGGCAATGCCGTACAGGAAAAAGGCCGACGAGAAAGCCCCGAGCAAGAAATATTTGAGACCCGCTTCGAGCGAGCGGGAATCATCGCGCCGGAATGCCGCCAGGATGTACAAGGGCAAGGATAAAAGCTCCAGACCGAGAAAGACGATGACCAGGTCCGTCGCCGTAGCCATCATGATCATTCCGGAGACAGACGCGAGCAAGAGCACATAGTATTCGCCCGCCTCCATCTTCTGGGCATGATTGGAATCAATCGAGAGCAGGATGCTCAACACGGCGCCCGTCAAAACCACAATGGTCAGGAACAGGCCAAAGCCGTCCGCGATGACCATACCGCGGAAGGCAGAGACCGTCGTGCCCCACAAGCCGGCGGCAGTGGCGCCAGCCACCAGCAAGCCAAGGATGCTCACATAACCCAGCCAGCGTTTTCGCGACTCGGACGTCACGAGTTCGCCCAACAGCACCACCAGCGCCGTGATGGCGACGACGAGCGCCGGAGCAATGATTCGCAGATTGAGATCAGGAACGGAAAGGCTCATGGTGATCCAGGATTTCAGATTCTAGATTTTCGTAATTGTGTAGTCCATTCAAAACTATTTAATCATTCCCAGCAGATTGATCACGCTGGCTTGCATCGGATCCAGGAAGGTGCGTGGGTAAACTCCGATCCAGATGATAAAGATGACCAGCGCCGCCAAGAGCGCAATCTCGCGCCGCGAGAGGTCCGGAAGCTGCGCGTTGGCTTGGTTCGATACCGGCCCGTTCATCGCGCGCTGGTACATCCAGAGCAGGTAGATGGCAGAGAGCACGACGCCCGTCGCCGCCAAGACCGCATACCAGACATTCGCGCGAAAGGCACCCGTCAGGATAAGAAACTCGCCTACAAATCCATTCAAGCCCGGCAAGCCCACCGAAGAGAACATGACGATAAGGAAAAACGCGGCAAACACGGGCATCACTTTGGCAATCCCACCGAAATCGGCGATCAAGCGGGTGTGCCTTCGCTCGTACAGCATGCCGACGAGGAGAAAGAGCGCCCCCGTGGAAAGACCGTGATTGATCATTTGCAGGATGCCGCCGCTCATCCCCTGCGCATTGAAGGCGAACAGTCCCAGCATGACAAAGCCAAGATGTGAAACGCTCGAAAAGGCGACGAGACTCTTGATATCCCGCTGGACCGCCGATACGATCGCGCCGTAAATAATTCCGATGATCGCCAGCGCGATTAAAAGTGGCGCATAATCGCGGGCGGCTTGCGGAAAGAGGGGCAGGTTAAAGCGAATGAATCCATACGTCCCCATCTTGAGCAGGACACCTGCCAGGATCACACTGCCCGCCGTCGGCGCCTCGACGTGCGCATCCGGCAGCCAGGTATGGAACGGGAACATGGGCACTTTGATGGCAAACGCGAGTGCAAAGGCGGCGAACAGGATCGGCTGAATTCCGACCGGCACGGGCGTCCTGAGAATGTCGGTCAGGGCAAACGTTAGCGTACCGGTTGCGCTGCGATTGATAAAGACGAGCGCCAGGAGTGCAACAAGCATCAAGGTCGACCCGAACATCGTGAACAGGATGAACTTGACGGCGGCATACACGCGTCGTCCGTGTCCCCAGACGCCGATGAGGAAAGCCATCGGGATGAGTGTGAATTCCCAAAAGACATAGAAGAGGAAAAGATCGAGCGAGCTAAAGACCCCGATGACACCCGATTCCAGGACCAAAAACAGGAGGTTGTACTCTAGCACGCGGTCTGTGATCGAGGTCCAGGACCCGCCGATGGCGATGATCATGAGGAACGTCGTCAGGACGATGAGGAGCAAGGAGAGTCCATCCACCCCGACGTACCAGGAGATCCCCAACTGCGGGATCCATTCAGCCCGTTCGACAAACTGCATATCCGCGGTGCCGGTGCGAAAACTCACAAACAGGAAGACCGAAACCACAAAATTGACCAGAACGGTCACGAGCGCAACCCATTTGATCGCACCCGCATTCTGGCGCGGGACCAATAAGAGCACCAATGCACCGGCAAGCGGAATGACAATGAGGAGAGATAATAGGTTCACAGTCACACAACCATCACTTGAGAATCAACCACCCAATCACCAAGACCGTGCCCACGAGCATCATCAAGGCATAAGCACGTGCATAACCGGTCTGAATGCCTTGCAGCCGGCGGCTTACGAAAGCCATCGCGTGGCCGAGACCATTGGCAAAGCCGTCGATGATCTTGACGTCGACCACTTGCCACAAGAACATCGCCATTTGGCGACCGGGTTTGACAAAAAGCGCGCTGTAGAGCTCATCGACGTAATACTTGTTCCAGAGCAGGGTATAGATGCCGCTGAACTGCTTCGCCAGGTTGACTGGAACCTCGGGTCTGGCAATATAGAACCAGTACGCCACGCCGATGCCAAGCAATCCGGCAACGACGGATGCGCCAATCAGCAGCCACTCGGTCCCGGCGGGAATCGCCGCCCCGGCTCCCTCAAACACCGGCTCGAAATAACCCTCGAGAAAATTGGGACCCAACACCTTGGGCATTCCAACAAAGCCGCCAATGACGGAGAGGACCGCGAGAATCGCCAGCGGTATCGTCATATTGGCAGGAGATTCGTGCGGTCCGGCTGCATGCCCGCCGTGCCCATGCTCGCCGGTCTGTTGGGGCCAGCGCGGTTCGGTATGGAACGTGA